>JAFVQV010000161.1 GCA_017504645.1 Clostridia bacterium
CAGTTGTATCTCACTTATAATGATACAGACACATTGCGGATGATGTATGAGCCGATGACACGGTGGGTATCGTTTATCGAAGAGCGATTGAATTGGTGGCTGGATCGACCCAATCATGGCGATTGGTTGGAATTGAAATGTCCTGAGGGCGCGAAAAAGGGCGACACCCGTGACCGCATGCTGGCGTACGCGTTTTACGTACACTCGTTGGAACTCGTTTGCAAAGCGGGACGGGTACTGGGTGAGGATGTCGCGCGGTACGAGCGATGGTTTTTGGCGGCCAAAGCGGGGTTCCAAGAAGAATATGACGATGCATTTCTCACGCAAGGGGAGTACGCGGTGGCGCTGCAGTTCGGGCTTACAAAAGACCCGCAAAAGGCGGCGCGGGCACTTGCCGACATGATCCATGCCGACGGGGACAAACTGCAGACGGGATTTGTGGGAACGCCGTATTTACTGCACGTGTTGGCACAAAACGGATACACGGAGTTAGCCTATACCTTGCTGCTGCGTACGGAATACCCTTCTTGGTTGTATCCCATCACCAAAGGGGCGACCACCATGTGGGAGCACTGGGACAGCATCAAGCCCAACGGGGATATGTGGTCGGATGAAATGAATTCCTTTAACCACTATGCCTACGGCGCAGTGGCGGATTTCCTGTATGAGGTGTGTGGCGGTATCAAGCCCGTGGAGGAGGCTCCCGGCTTTGAGACCGTGCGGTTTGAACCCATACCCGATGCGCGTTTGGAGTGGTTTGAGGCAGTGTTCGAGTCGGTACACGGTCGGATCTCCTCCCGCTGGTGGCACGAGGATGGGCAGGTACGGTACGAGATCGTCACCCCTGTGGAGGCAACGGCGGTCATCGACGGTATGACTCACAAGTTAAGCGTCGGAACCCATCGATTTTAAAAACAGCCCCTTGCGGAGTTTTCCGCAAGGGGCTTGGTTTTTATAAAAAAGATTCAGCAAGGGCGGCGAACTGCGCCATGGTGAGCTCCTCGGCGCGGGCGGTAGGGGACAGACCCGCCGCGGCGATGGCTTCTGTCACCTGCGGTTTCTGATAACCGGCGCCGCACAACGAATTGGCCAGCGTCTTGCGCCGCTGACCGAAGGCGGCGTGAATCAGCCGAAACAGCAGCGCCTCATCGCGAACGGTGCAGGGGGGTTCCTGCCGCAGGCGCAGGCGGATGACGCTGCTGTCCACCTTGGGGGCGGGCAAAAAACTGCCGCGGGAAACGGGGAACAAGATCTCCGCCTCGGCAAAATAGTTGACCGCCAAGGTGACCGAGCCGCATTCCCGCGTGCCGGGGGCGGCGCACAGCCGTTGGGCGGCTTCTTTTTGTACCAGTACGGTGATGCAGTGAATGGGCAGGCGGCTTTCCAGCAGGTTCATCAGGATGGGGGAGGTGATGTAGTAGGGCAGGTTGGCACACACCACTACCGGTAGATCGCCGGCGTGCTCCTTCAGCAGGGACGCCAAGTCCAGTTTCATGGCGTCGCCGTGAATGACGGTGACGTTATCACAATCTGCCAGCGTTTCGTCCAGTACGGGGAGGAGGCGGTCGTCCAGTTCTACGGTGATGACCTTTTGCGCTACCCGCGACAGTTCCTTGGTGAGGACGCCCAAGCCGGGTCCGATCTCCAGCACCGCAAACGGACCGTCGATATCGGGATGGCAGGCCTCTGCCATGCGGGGACACACCGAGGGATTTACCAAAAAATTCTGCCCCAAGGCTTTGGAAAAGGAAAATCCATGGCGGGTCAAAATATCTCGCATGGTTCCGATGTCGGTCAACGCGGCCATAGCGCACCTCCTCTGTCAAGATTGGCTTTATTCTATCACATTTTCCCACGACGTACAAGTGGGAGGGGGGCAAAGTTTTCCACTAAAACGGTGTAAATTTCCCTTGGAAATGTGAACAAATCGGTGGAAAGTGTGAGCCGTTCGACAAAAAGGGGACAATTTTTGACTCCAAAAGACGGGCTTTCCACGATTTTATCCACTTTTCCACGGAAAAGTATGGTGGAACGGTGTGGAAAAGTGAAAATTTACGCAAAACGGTTGCCCAACAAAAGGGAAGGTTGTATAATAAACAAATAGAATTTATATGACAGAGGATAGGCGCATGAAATTTTTAGCAGGAGAATACGAGGTCGCGGTGATCGGTGCGGGACACGCGGGCATTGAAGCGGGATTGGCCGCCGCCCGTTTGGGTTGCACCGTCGCGGTGTTTACCATCAATATGGATGCGGTGGGGAACATGCCCTGCAATCCCTCCATCGGCGGCACGGCTAAGGGACACTTGGTACGGGAAATTGATGCGCTCGGCGGTGAGATGGGCAAGGCTGCCGATGCGACCTTACTGCAATCGCGGATGCTCAACCGCGGCAAGGGGCCGGCGGTCCATTCGCTGCGGGCGCAGATCGACCGTCGCCGCTATGCGGAGTACATGAAGCATCGGTTGGAGACCACCGATGGATTGGATCTGAAACAGGCGGAAATCACCGCATTGGAACGGGCTGACGATGGGCACTGGCTGTTGACAACACGGTTGGAGGAGCAGTATCTGGCCAAGGCGGTGATCTTGGCAACCGGCACCTATCTGCTGGGCAAGATCTTTGTGGGGGATGTGTCCTACGACGGCGGTCCCGACGGCATGTTCCCTGCCGAAACCCTGTCGGAATCCCTTTTGGCGTTGGGACTGGAACTGCGGCGATTTAAGACGGGAACGCCTTCCCGTGTGCAGCGGTCCAGCATTGATTTTTCCAAGACCGAGGTACAGCCGGGGGATGAGCCGGTGGTGCCCTTTTCCTTTGAAACGACCGAGCCCCTTCGCAACGAGGTGGATTGCCACATCACGTGGACTACGGCAGAAACGAAAGCTGTCATTCAGGAAAATTTGCACCGCTCTCCGCTATACGGCGGCAAGATCAGCGGCGTGGGGCCGCGGTACTGTCCCAGCTTTGAGGACAAGGTGGTGCGGTTTGCCGACAAGGAACGGCATCAGGTGTTTATCGAGCCCTGCGGCAAGTATACGGATGAAATGTACCTGCAGGGGTTGTCGTCCTCCTTGCCTGTGGACGTGCAGCAACAATTTTTGCGGACCATCCCCGGCCTGGAGCAGGTGAAGGTCATGCGTCCTGCCTATGCCATCGAATACGATTGCTGTGATCCTACGCAGCTGACA
>JAFVQV010000162.1 GCA_017504645.1 Clostridia bacterium
ACCTATCGCCTTGAGGGAGATTCTCTACGGGTATATGTGGATGGGGAAGAGATGATCTATCCCGAGAATGAGATCATCACCTCGCTGGATGTTTTGGAATATTTCGGTGCGTTGAAGCAGGATGAAGAGGGCTTCCTTTTCATTCCGGACGGCTCGGGCGCGCTGGTCGATTCTAAAAAATACGGTGGCGTGTCGTATGTATCGTTGCCCCTGTACGGTCGTGACGAAACCTTGCCCCGAAAGGCGTATTCTCCGCTGGGAGAAAACTGCTTGTTACCGGTATTCGGTATCAATCGTACCATCGGCGGTATGTTGGCGGTGATCGAGGATAACGAGGCCATCGCTTCGGTGGATGTGGTAAAGCCGGGCTACATTGATGAATTTGCCACGGTCAGTGCCGCGTTTGCGCTGAACACGGTGCAAAACATTGGTTTGGCCTCTGACAGCATTTCCAAATTCTATATCACCGCGGATACACGCTATGCGGGAGATACCGCACTGCGGTATGTGTTCCTCAACGAGGCGGATGCCACCTACGCCGGTATGGCGGGCATTTACCGTGATTATCTGGATAAGATCGGGGACCGTACTCTGCAGGAAGCCCGTGACAACATTCCGTTTTTCCTGGAAACGGTGGGCGCCATCGAAACGCAGGTGTCTACTTCGGGATTTGTACACGACACCCTGGTCCCGCTGACCACCTATGAAGACAACATAACGCTGCTGAAGGCTCTCCGTGAGCGTGGGGTGGAAGATATTGCACTTATTCTGGAGGGCTGGATGAATGGAGGAGTAGACGCGGGTCTGCCCGATAGTGTAGCACTGATTAAAGCTTTGGGGGGTAAGAAAGGGTTTGCTGCGCTGACCGATTGGACTTCGGAAAACGGTGTAACCTTGTATCCCCAAGTGCTGTTTAATACCTTCTCGGCGAATGAGGGATTGATGACGAAAAACGCTTATTCCGCCTATTCGCTGGACAGCAAAAAAAGTTACATTTCCTTGTACGAAAAAATGGGAGGTACCCCGATCCTTAGAGGGAAGCGGTTTTTGCTTTCCCCCGCCTGGCAACGTCGTTTTGCCGACATGATGCACGACTCGTTGGCGGAGATGGGAACTGCCGGCGTGAATTTTGGGGATATGGCTACCACCGTTTACAGTGATTATAACTCTGACAGCGAGGCACTGCGGCAGGCGGCGCGTATCCAATCGGCGCAGATCACGGCTCGGTATGCCGACAGCTTCGATATGCTGCTGACGGCACCGAACGATCTGACCGCGGTGTACAGTCGTTTGTATACCGATGTGCCGAAATCCTCCTCCAGCCTGAGCATGACCATGTGCTCGGTGCCGTTTTACCAAATGGTATTCCATGGATACGCTCAGTACTCGTTTACCGCCATGAACTACGATGTGGACCTGACACGCAGTGTTCTGAAATGTGCCGAGTACGGCGGATGCCCGAAATTCCAGTTTGTTGCACAGGATGGAGGACAGGCCAGTTTTTTGGAAAGTGCGGAGTATTATGCTTCCTATTACGAGGAATGGTTGGACAGTGCCGGCGAAGCGTATAGCTTCCTCAACGAGCTGTTGGCTCCCGTCGCGAATGCGCGTATGATCGGGCATGCTTGTCTGGCCGAGGGCGTGTACCGCACAGAGTATGATAACGGTATGGCGGTTTATGTAAACTATACAACTGAGTCGGTAACGGTGGACACTGTCACCATCGGTGCGGAAAGTGCGATCCGAAAGGAGGGGTTGGCGTGAACAATCAAAAGCCGAAGAAATCCTTGGTTCGTCGTCACGACAACTTCGGATTCGTGTTTTTGATCCCGTGGATGATTGGTTTTACGGTATTCTTCCTGTATCCCTTTTTGCGGTCGGTCCTGTTGAGTGTGCAAAAGGTGGAATTTTTGCCGGGCGGCGGGTTCTCCACTACCTTTGTGGGAATAGAGAATTACATTACCGCGCTGACACGGGATGAAAAATTCCTGCCGTTGGCGGCGGGCTCGGTGTTGGATCTGTTTATCAACGTTCCCGTGTGCTTGGTATTTTCTTTCTTCGTAGCGGTGCTGTTGCGCCAAAAATTCTTTGGGAATGCACTGGTTAAGGCGGTGTTTTTCCTGCCGGTCATTTTGGGTACCGGTGTGTTTCTAAGTGTGCAGACCGAAACCGCTGCGGTATCCGGTATGTCGCTGGATTCTGCCATGGAGGAGGGCGTGGCCTCTCTTGAAACGCTGCAGAGCATGAACATTCTCAATCTGCTGCAGGATATTGGCATACCCGCCTCGATCACCGAGTATATCGCGGGTCCCGTGGAGCAGATATACAGCGTGATCTCGCTGTCGGGCGTACAGATCTTTATTTTCTTGGCGGGACTTAACAGCATTCCACCGTCGGTATACGAAGCTGCCTACATCGAAGGTGCGTCCGGCTGGGTGGCTTTCTGGAAGATCACATTTCCCATGGTGTCACCTATTATCATCGTCAATGTGGTGTATTCGCTGATCGATAACTTCACCATGTCTACCAACGAAACCATGGGCTATATTTTCGACGCGGCATTTTCCAATTTCGATTACGGACTTTCCAACGCCATGGCGTGGCTGTATTGCTTAGTGCTGGCGATCTTTGTTGGTCTTTCCGTCGCGTTGATCTCGAAAAAAGTCGTTTATCAGTCATAAGAAAGGAGGAACTGCAATGATGCTATCGCAACAGCAGCGCCATATTGTATATACGGCACAGCGCAAAAGCAAAGAGTGGGGATGGGCCTTTGTGCGGACGATCTTCATTTTGGGTTTTAGCTTTGTGATCCTGTATCCGTTGTTTAACATGCTGACGCGGGCTTTTATGGAGCCGCAAGACCTGTACGACAGTTCCGTCCTTTGGTTGCCCCGTCACTTTACCTTGATCAACTTTGAAATAGCGGGAAACGCTCTGCACTACGGACAGTCATTTTTAAACAGCCTGTGGACCTCCACGCTTGCCACGCTGCTGCAGTTGTTTTCCTGCGTGACGGCGGGCTATGCCTTCGCACGGTATAAGTTTGCGTTCCGCAACATTCTGTTTGTGTTGGTACTGGTGACGCTGATCGTGCCCCCGCAGCTGACCATGATCGCTTCGTATATGTATTTCAGTGACATGTCGTTGCTGAATACACAGTGGCCGATGATGCTGATGGCGGCAACCGGTATGGGCATCCGCAGCGGATTGTTCATCTATATGTTCCGCCAGTTCTTTACCTCCATGCCCAAAGAGACCGAGGAAGCGGCCATGGTGGACGGAGCGGGCCATTTTCGCATTTTCTTGCAGGTGATGCTGCCTGGCGCACTCACCATCCTCGTTACGGTGGCGCTGTTCAGCTTTGTTTGGCAGTGGAACGATGTGTTTTTTGTCAACCTGTATGACCGTTCGTTCCAAAACCTGTCCAACAGCATCAATTTTGCCGGCTTCGCGGATTATTTTATGACATATAGCGAATACGCCGGTTTCTCACAGTACGATCCGGTCATTCAAAAGAATTTTTCCTCCACAGCAGCTATCATGGTAGTGGCACCGCTGGTGCTGCTGTTTGTGGTGATGCAGCGGTATTTCGTGGAAAGTGTGGAACGCTCCGGCGTTGTCGGGTAAAAGAAATCGTCGCGAATTAAAGGAGTTAATCAATGAAGCGTGTGCAATGGATGCCGCTTGCAGGCGAGCAGACGCCAATATCTCTTGAAACATGCTTTTGACTATGTTAAACTAACAGGGAGAAAAGAAAGGCGGAGGGCTGTATGAGGCAGTTGGATATCACGCAATACTATCGGGAAGAGGACAGGGGAAACTGGTCCTTTGCGGTGCAGCGCGTGTGGGAAGATCCGCAAAATTGCCATGACTGCATCTTGCATTTTCCTCAAAACACCTATCATTTTTACCCCGAGGGCTGCCCGGCGGGTGAGTATTGTCCGTGTAACAACGACGGCAGTGTGAAAGAGATTGTCTTTTGGCTGAACGGCGTGACCGATGCCACCATCGAGGGGGATGGCAGCACCTTCCTGTTTCATGGCCTCCTATCGCCTTTTATTCTGGATCGCTGCCGCGGCATTACCATCCGTAATCTGGATTGCGATACGGGCAGACCATTTTTCACGCAAGGCACCATTGTCGCCTCGGGCAGCGACTTCGTAGAACTGCAGATCGATAAAGAGGAATTTCCCTACCGCGTGGAGGGACGCAACCTGATCATTGAGGGCGATTGCTGGGAGCACGATCTCGGTGACGCGTGGGTGCTGATGCAGGAATTTAACAGCCACACCCGCGGCCCTCAACCTGGCGGTCACACGGCCATGGCCCGGATCGGTGAGGGTGCTTTCTGCATGGATAATCTGCCGGCACAGCTGTGGACCCTGTCGGCAAGCGAGGGTGAAAACGGCACGGTGCGGCTGCAGGGAAATTTCAGCTATACCATGACGGAGGGAAATACCCTTGTTTTCACTCACGAGAAGCGTTACCACAGCTTTGCCTATGTGAAAGATTGCGCGCACATTTGCATTGAAAATGTGGCGGTGCATCACGCACAGTCGATGGGAATTATCGCCCAGTGTACGGATACGCTGACGGTGAAAAACTGCCGCTATGAGGTTCCCCAAAACAGCAAGCGGCTGATCAGCATCAATGCGGACGGCGTGCATTGTGTAAACTGTTCGGGCTTGGTGCATATCGCTGATTGTGTGATGGATGGCATGATGGATGACGGCATCAATGTTCACGGTATCTATTCGCTGTTAGACGAAATAGGCGAGGACGGTCAGATCCGTCTGAAGCATATACATTTTCAGCAGTTCGGTGTGAACGTGTATTTCCCCGGGGACGAGATTACCTTTTTGAGTGCCGCCACCATGCAGGAGGTAGGCACGGCGATTGTGGAAGAAAGCCACTTAGAGGGGATCGAGTATATCTCGCTCAAGCTCAAAACACCTGTGGGCGTTTCTCTTGAGAAAGGCATGGTTACCGAAAACCGCCGCCGTATGCCGGAGGTGCTGATCGAGGGCTGTGCCATCGGACGCAATCGCCCCCGCGGGATCCTGATGAACACGCCTAAGCACGCGGTCATCCGCAACAATCGGTTTTACAACAGCAGTAGCGGTGTTCAGCTGAAGGGCGGGCCGAATTTTTGGGGCGAATCGGGTAGTACCCGTGATGTTCAGATCTTGAACAATCGCTTTGAGGATTGCTCCTATCTGGATTGTGCGGCGTTGGTGCACATCGATCAGGTGCATAAGCATAAGGAACATGGAATACCGTATCATTTCAATGTGGTAATACGGGGCAATACCTTCCGGACCTTTTGCCCAAAGCTGGTTTATGCACGGCTGGTGAAAGGCCTGACCGTGGAGGATAACGAGTTTATTAAAACTGACACCTATGACGATCGCGGAAACACCTCACAGATGATCCTATACGATACGACGGATGTGAAAACCGATATTCCCCGGGAATACATCGAGATTCTTCCTTGACAGAGAGGGCGATTTTATGAACGATCTTCAAGAAAATATCGTACCGGTACTGAATCAGAACAAAGAGGAGTACTACCCGCTGACTGAAAGTGAGCAAGGACTGCGCGTTCTGTTCGTGGGCAACTCCATTACCAAGCACGAACCCAAGCCGTCCATTGGCTGGGATCGGGACTGTGGGATGGCAGCGTCGTGTGTGGAGAACGATTATGTGCATTTGCTGCTGGAAAAATTGCGGCAAAGTGACATCCCCATTACGGCTTCCATTTTGCAGGTGGCGCCTTTTGAGTGGGAATTTCAGACCATGCCCGTGCAGTCTACCTACGAAAAGGGTCGTGCTTTTGGCGCGGATGTGGTGATCATGTTTTTCGGCGCCAATGTTACCAAATCGTACGATGCCGATCCCAATCCTCCCAAAACCTTCGGGGCGGCGTATGAGGAGCTGCGCAACTGGCTGGATACGGGGCATACCCGCTTCTTCCATTCTCAGGGGTACTACATCCGTCCCAAGCTGGATGAGGAAAAACAGGCGGTCGCGG
>JAFVQV010000020.1 GCA_017504645.1 Clostridia bacterium
CTACCCTTTCTTGCTGTTTATGTGCAACCTCTGTTTCAACGGAAGCTTATTCTTTGTCTACTGCGGATCAAATTTTGATATAGAGAATGCTGTAAATAAAAACAACCTTGCAGCGTCTGAAAATCCCAACACTGCGAGGTTGTTTTTTGACCACAGTTTATCCCACATCTGGAATCGGAACAGGCGGAGACAACGGAAATAAACGTGTCAAACAGAATGCGTTTTTGAGCCGAAAGGGTTAAAAACAACCGTAAATGTCTATAAACTATGTCTTTTTTATCATTTGGGACCATCAGGCCGCAGGTTCGATCCCTGTCACTCGGACCATATCGAGTGTTCATAACCAACTTGAATGTTGGAAATGAGCACTCGATTTTCATTTGTACTCGTCACCTCTGACTTCGGCACCGGCGTGGATGATTTATTCACCATCAGTAATGATATTGTTTCTTCTTGATTGTCATGAAAAGCATCGTTACCAGCACCGCCATGACCTCTGCCGCGACAATGGAGATCCAGATGCCGTCCACCTCCCACAACAGCGGGAAGATCAGCACCGCCGCCACCTGGAACAGTAGAGTCCTAAGAAAGGATATAAGTGCTGAAGTCAAGCCGTCGTTAAGTGCGGTGAAAAAGGACGAGCCAAAAATCGCCACACCCGCGAACAGGAACGAGAACGAATAGATCAAAAATCCTCTGACAGTCAGGTCGCACAGCGCTTGATCATAGCCCACAAAGATGGTCGAAAGCGGTTTTGCCAGCAACTCTGCCAGCATAAACATGATCGCCGACGACACTAAAATAATCGCCATGCTTTTCTTTCGCAAACTCTGTAATTCCGCGTGATTTCCTGCACCGTAGTGATAACTGATGACGGGGGCACTTCCCACCGAGTAGCCAATGAAAATGGCGAGGAAGATCAGGTTGACATACATCAGCGTGCCGTAGGCGGCGATGCCGTTTTCGCCCGCGTATTTCAACAGTTGCACGTTGTACAGCATACTGACAACCGACATGGAAAGGTTGCTCATCAACTCAGAGGAACCGTTGGTACAAGCTTTACGCAAGGCTGTCCTGTCTATATTCGTTTTGCACAGGTGCAGCCGGCTGGGGTTGGGTCGACCGAAATAGACAAGCGGAATCACACCGCCCAGCAGTTGGCTGACGGTAGTAGCGATGGCAGCGCCCACCAAGCCCAACGGTATTACGGCAGTGAGCAGTGCATCCAGCACCATATTGGCAACACCGGCAGCAATGGTTACCGCCAACCCCAGTTGGGGCCTCTCAGCAATGACAAAGAAGCTTTGGAACTCGTATTGCAGCATCAACATCGGCAGCGACAACAAAAGGATTCTGCCGTAAAGCACGCTATCATCCAGCATCTGCCCCTCAGCTCCCAAAAACGCCGCAACGGGACGGATAAAAGCGATGCCCAGCAGAGCGATCACCGTGCCGCAAACGACGGTGGTATACACAAACAAGGAAAACTGCTGTTGCGCTTTTTCCTCGTTGCCCTCACCCATAGTCTTGGCGATCAGCGCTCCGCCACCGGTGCCGAACATAAATCCCAATGCGCCCACCACCATCAGAAACGGATAAATAAAATTGACCGCGGCAAAGGGGGTCTTTCCTACAAAATTGGAAACGAAAAACCCATCCACCACACCGTAGATCGATGTGAACACCATCATCAGAATGGACGGCAGTGTAAAGCGGATCAATCTGCCAAACGAAAACCGATCCGATAGTTGAATATCCATGATTCCTCCATACAAAAACGCCGGACAAGAAAGCAGGCGTTTCAGCCTGCAGCCTTATCCGGCGTTACATTTCCACTGAATGTATTGCCCTCCGAGCCAGCAACCACAGTATAGCACAAAGAAAAACACAATACAACCAAAAATTTTATTCTTCGCAATAGTCTTTGAAGCCGGCGGAATAGCGTTGCTCCCCGTTTGGCAGGACCCACATCGCCTCGGTATCCGACAGGGTCTCGATCAGCTTGTTTCCCTCACCGTAGGTCATACAAAACAGCGCCGTGGACAGCGCGTCCGCTTGGGCGGAGCTTTTACACAGCACCGACACCGATTGAAAGTTTTCCGCGGGCATCAGCGTTTCCGGATCGATGATGTGGTGATAGTTTTTACCGTTCACCGTGTAGTACCGCTGATAGGAGCCACTGGTTACCAACGACATTTCGCCCAATTTCAGATACGCAATGTAGGGAGTCTGCGTGTTGGCGGTATCAGGGTTCTCGATGCCCACCGTCCAAGCCTCGCCATCCTGCCGCTCACCTACGATACGCACATTGCCGCCCACATTCAGAATATATCCGTTCATTCCCTGCTCCTGCATCCACAGGGCGACCTGTTCCACCGCGTAGCCCTTGGCAATGGCGCCCACATCCAGTTTCATGTGAGGATCTGCCAATCGCACCGTGCCGTTTTCCCTATCCACTATCACATCGTCAATATCGGTATGCTCTGCCGCGGCTTGCAGCACGTCCGCGGGAGGCAGCGTCGCTGCGGTCGGATCGTTCAGTCCCTCTTCCCGATATTGGTGCCAAACGGACAGCACACTACCCATGGCAACATTGACCCTGCCGTTTGTCAGGCGGTACATATCCTTGGCATACGTCAGCATGTCCAGGATTTTTTCGTCCACCTGTACGGATTCGCCCGCCGAGCTATTCACGACGCAAAGATTGTTCACGCCCTCATAGCGGTTATAGATGGTGTACAACCGATGATACTCCCCTAACAACGCTTTAATGCTGTCGCAATGGGTATCAAATTTTTCCTGAGACGGTTCAAAGCCCACAATGGTAGTGACCGTATCAAAATAATCAAAGGAGTAATCCGTAAATTTGGTAAGGGCAGGAGCACATCCCGTACCAAACAGCGGCAACACCAGTAAAAGAGTGCTTAACAGAAAACAACTGATTTTTTTCATTTTGTATAACCCTTATAAGAAACGGGGTGTCTGTACGACACCCCGTTTGAATTTTAAGAAATCGTGGCCGCTTTTACAGCCGCTTTTACCATGTCGCCCACATGAATGGTGCAACCGACCGTCTGGAGCGACTGGGCACCATAACCGGTGTTGATCGCCAGTGCGGAGATCTCGGCAGCGGTTTTGCCCACGCAGGCAGCATTGAATGCCTGCGCTTGCTCGAACCATTCCTTGACCGTGCCGTCACCGTTCAGGTCCTGACCGTACTGGGCCATACCGTAATTAGCGCCCTTATCCTTTTTAGTGGCAATGGCGGCACCCGCCTCTACCGTAGTGGCACCCTTGGCATCAAAAGCGAACTGCGCCTGCAGGGCGTCCGTGGACATGGCAACCACTTTGCCATCCTTATCCAGCACCGCGGCAACTGCCGTGGTGTCCACCTCGTTCATGCCGGCGGCATCTTCGGTGGCATCCTTGCTGCTCTGCTGGGAGGAGACCACACCCAGCTTCAGGGTATGATCCTTGGTGGCACCGGATTCAGCTGCATTGGTAACCGCCTTTTCAACAGCCAGTGCAAAATCCGAGATCTCGATGGTGCAGCCGGCGTTGATCACTTCATCCGTGCCTTTTCCACCGGTGGCAACCAAGGCTTTAACCTCGTCCACGGTCTTCCCGACAACCAGCGCCGTAAAGGCGTCCGCCTGCTCGTACCATTCTTTCGTCGCGCCGCCGTAGGCTTTCATGCCGTAGGCGTCACCCTTCTCGTACTTGGTTTGGAACTCGCCCGTTTCCACGAACTTGCCGTCCGAGGTAAAGTTCACGGTGTTATCTGCCACATCCAGGACGCATTTTACGATCTTACCGTCCGTGTCCAGCAGCACCGCAGCAACCGTGACAATTGCTTCGCCGACACCATTGGTGTCTCCGTCGGCGTTGGTAGCTTTTTCAACATAGGCGTGAACGCCCATGCCAAATTTCAGGGGATTGGAAGTTTTGCTTGCTCCACAGCCTGCCAAGCATACGACAGACAAAAGCAACAGCACGCTGAGAACGACGCTTGAAACTTTTTTCATAACAAATCCCTCCGTTAACGATCTTTTGTGTCTACAGTATATCCTATGACATGGTCGTTGTCAACAGACAAGCCCTTTGTCAGGTCTTGACCTTTTTCAGGTATTTCATCAATAGGGTGCCCGCGATGCCTACCGCGATACCTGCCAAGGTGCCGGTCACCGCCAGTACGATCATATAGTACCCGATTTCCTTGGTGCGCATGATGAGCATTGCCACCAAAATCTGGCCCAAATTGTGCGTCACCCCACCGGCAATGCTGACACCCATCACCGAAAAGCGGTCGGTCCTTTTCAGTACGGCCATCACTCCCAAGCTTAACGCCGCACCCGCCAAGCTGTAGGACAACGTCATCACATTACCGAACAGCAGCGACACCAGAAAAATACGGATCAGCGACACGGCGGCGGCATCTTTCACGGAAAATTTATACAGCAATATAAGGATAACAATATTCGGCAACCCCACCTTGATCCCGGGGACTGCCGACCACAGCGGCGGCAGCAGCATTTCCACATACGAGAAAATGATGGCACAGGCTGCCGCCAATCCTAAAAAGGTAAGCTTTCGTACCTTGGTCATGATGCTGCTCCTGTCACACAGATGACGACCTTATGAGGCAAACAGACGATCGTCTCTCCCACCCGAGAAATGGGGCGGTGCCCCACGCAGATCTTATCCGGACAATCGGCACGGCGCACATACGCCGCACCGTCCTCGATCACCAGTACATTTGTCTGTTCTCCATTCTTGCCGGTGGTGATAACGGTTTCCCGATCCTCGCTTAGGGGATACTTCGCCGTCTGCACCCCGTCTACCGAAACCGCCACGAAGGTGCCGTCCTTCAAGGTAAGCTTGAACACAGCAAACGCGATCAGGACCGCCGCCAGCAAACCACCGACCAGCAGCAGATCGTTTCGCAAATGGTTTGATTTTGGGCTTGTTTTCATATTAACCTGCCGTGATCACTCGAATACAATGTGTGGGGCATTTTTCGGCACAGATGCCGCAACCGGTACATTTATCATACGCAATGTGTGCCAAATTATCCTGTACGGTA
>JAFVQV010000163.1 GCA_017504645.1 Clostridia bacterium
AGAACTGGAAGTGCCGGTGAAATACATCGGTGTAGGTGAGGGGATCGACGACCTGCAGCCCTTTGACCCCGATGAATTTGCCAACGGCCTTTTTGGAGAGTAAACCGATGAAATATATTATTGCGACACATAATAAAAGCAAATTGCGGGAATTGACTCGCATTTTACAGCCGTTGGGTATTGAGGCGGTCACCGATCGTGATTTGGGGATCGAACTGCCCGAGGTAGAGGAGACCGGCACGACCTTTGCGGAGAATGCCTTTCTCAAAGCACAGTCGGCTTGCCTCGTAACGGGATTGCCCGCCATTGCGGACGATTCCGGCATCGTGGTGGATGCACTGGACGGTGCGCCCGGCGTCTATTCCGCCCGTTACGGCGGACCTGGGCTGGACGATCAGGGGCGCAATTTGCTGCTCCTTAAGGAGATGGACGGTATTCCGTGGGAAAAGCGGACCGCCCATTATACTGCGGCGGTATGCTGCGTGTTTCCCGATGGCAGTGCACCCATCGCCGTGGAGGGCGAGATGCACGGCTTTGTGGGTACCGAGCAGCACGGCAGCGGCGGTTTCGGCTACGACCCGCTGTTTTATGTCACGCAGGCGGACGGCTCGCTTAAGACCGCCGCTCAGCTGACAGACGACGAAAAAGATGCGATCAGCCATCGGGGCAATGCTCTGCGGCTGTTTAAACAGGAATTATTGACAAGAATAGGATGAGCACAATGACAAGTAAGCAACGCGCCTATCTGCGCTCTTTGGCAAACACGTTACAACCCATCGTACATGTGGGAAAGGGCGGTATGGCGGATACGATTGTAAAGCAGGCGGACGATGCGCTCACGGCACGAGAACTCGTGAAGGGTAAGGTGCTGGAATCCGCACCCGAAACGGCCCGTGAAGCCGCTGAAGCACTGGCGCAGGCGGTCAACGCTGAGGTGGTACAGGTGATCGGCCGTGTATTCGTGCTGTACCGCCCCCATCCGGAAGAACCCAAGATCACATTACCGCGGGCAAGGTGAGGACGATGCGCCAAAAAATCGCGCTGTTCGGGGGAACGTTTGACCCCCTTCATAACGGGCATATGGTGCTGGCACGGGAATTTGCCGCCCGCTTGGGGCTGGACAAGGTAATCCTGATGCCTACCTTTGTGCCGCCTCATAAGCTCAAACCCGATCTGGCACCGGCAGTTGACCGTATGGAAATGTGCCGTTTGGCGTGCGAACCCTATCCGGAATTGGAAGTGTCCGATCTGGAGATCAATCGCCGCGGTGCCAGCTTTACGGTGGTGACACTGGAACAATTAAAGCGGCAATATCCCCAAGCGGACCTGTACTTGCTGGTAGGAGCGGATATGTTCCTCACGCTGGGCAGTTGGCATCGATTTTCCGATATTGCGGCCATGGCCACATTGTGTGCCGCGCCGCGGGACGATGTTCCGGCACAGCAGTTGCGGGAGTATGCCGAAGAACTGAAAAAGCAAGGGGCCGTCTGCGTGATTGAAGAGATCCGCACACCGTGTGTGTCCTCTACCGACATTCGTCATCGCGCGGCTGCCGGTGAGGATGTGAGCGATGCCGTTCCCGCAGCGGTAGCAGCATACATTCGCGACCGCGACCTGTATTGTGAGAACAAGACCTATCGGGACGTGGAGGAGCAATATAAAGCCATTATCCGCGGTCGGTTGACACCGCGTCGATTTGAACATTCGTTGGCGGTAGCGGTGCAGGCGGAGCACTTGGCAAAAAAATACGGAGCTGATCCCGATAAGGCACGGGTGGCTGGTCTGTTACACGATATTTTGAAGGATACCGATGGGGATTCCCAGTTGCAAATCCTGCAAGACTTTGGTATACTGTTAGATACTGTGGAAAAGACAGCACCCAAATTGTGGCATGCTCGCGCAGGCGCGGTGTTTGTGGAACACATTTTGGGCATCACCGACCGTGATATTCTGGATGCGGTACGGTATCACACCACGGGGCGGGCAGGGATGTCCCTGCTGGAAATCATCCTGTATCTGGCGGATTTCACGTCTGCCGATCGAGATTACCCCGATGTGGAGGTCCTTCGCCGCTTGACGGAAGAGGATCTGGATAAAGCAATGGAATACGCCGTGGAATACACCATCCATGACCTGCGGGAAGCCGGCCGTGCGGTGCAGCCAGATACGTTGGCGTGCTTTATCGAAATCATGGAAAGGATGAGCAGTACCCATGGCAAAGGATAGACGCAAGACTGCCGCTGCAAGCGGTAAAACCACCCGCACTTCTTCTGTCAAAAAGCGCAAAAAGAAGAATGGCAGGCGGATTATCACCATTGCCGCTACGGTGTTTATGCTGCTGTTGGCGATCTTGATCTTCGTGTTGGCACAGGCACTGCTTGCCGGCTCCGGAAAGAAGGACACCTCCTCCTCGGATGTGAATGTATACGATACCACCCCCAAATCCTTGCAAGGAAAAATGGCCTATTATGTAGTCGGTTTATTGGGTGAGGAGGAAACCTCTGCCACCGAGGCGCTCATGATCGTCTGTTATGACAAGAAGGCCGATACGCTGAATATTTTGGAAGTGCCGCAGGATACTTATCTGGGCGACAGTGACCTGTGGTCGGTGAAAAAGGCCGGTCAGGTATGGGGCAATCCCGCGCCGCTGGATTGGTGCGACTTTGAGGGCAAACGCATTTTCAAGGCGGATGTCGAAAGACACAAGGCGGCAGGTCATCCCGTCAGTCAGCGTGCTGGTTCCGCATCGTATAATCTGATCTCGGTGTTTAACGAGCAATATTCCCTGCCCGTGGACGAGTATTTCATGATCCCGCAGGCGGGCTTTGTGAAGTTGGTTAATCTGGTAGGCGGTATTGATGTGCAGTTGGAATCCACCATGAAGGTGGGGACCGTCACCTATCAAAAAGGTCTTGCCACCTTGGATGGCCAAGCGGCACTGCAGTACGTTCTCACCCGTGATAAAGGCGTTGACGGCGATATCAAACGCATCGTGCGTCAGCGCAAGGTGTTCTTGGCACTGTTCCAGCGCTTGGGTGCACAGACGAAACAAGAACTGGAAACAGAATCGCTGGCTCCGGTGATGAAGGGGTCTACCCCCATTCGTACCGAAATGTCTACCGCTGATCTGGTGTCGCTGGTAATGGAGCTTTCCAAGATCAAACCGGAAAAGATGACGGCACAGCTGTTACCCGGTGAGAAGACGGCGTTTAATTCCGATTCCTATTACAGTGTGCACCGCGGGGATCTGCTCACCCAGTTGAACACCTATTTCAACCCCTACGGGGAAGAGATCACCGATGCGGATTTGCAGGTGACGGAATTGGCCAAGGGTAGCGGCTCGAACGTGCATTTTCAAGTGCTGTCGGAACTGGCCGTTGACCAAAGCGGTACGGCTACCACCACGGCGGCAGGCACTACTACCACAACAAAGAAAGCAGATTGATATGAACACACAAGATTTGGTTACTCAAATCGTGACCTCCTTGGATAAGCATAAGGCGCAGGATATCCGCGTGCTGCGGGTGACCGAGGTGTCCTCACTGGCAGATTACTTTGTGATCGCCGCCGGTTCCAGTTCCACTCAGGTGCGCGCTTTATCGGACTATACCGAGTTTGAATTAGGCCGGCAGGGCATGCATCCGCACAACATTGAGGGATATCAGACCTCTCTGTGGACCTTGCTGGACTACGGTACCGTCGTGGTGCATATATTCCAGGAGCAAACACGTGATTTTTACGATTTAGAGCGCCTCTGGCAGGACGCCGAGGAGCTGGATGCGATGACTTTTGTGGATAACGGGGGACAGGACAATGAAGAAGTATAATCCGTCAGAAATTGAGAAAAAATGGCAAAAGATCTGGAACGACGAGCATACCTTTGCGGCTACAGACGACTATTCTAAGCCCAAGTTTTATGCCTTGGTGGAGTTCCCGTATCCCTCTGCCGCCGGCCTGCATGTGGGACATCCCCGCAGCTATACGGCCTTGGATGTGGTCAGCCGTAAACGTCGCTTGCAGGGCTATAACGTGCTGTATCCCATGGGTTGGGATGCCTTTGGTCTTCCCACCGAAAACTTCGCCATGAAGAATCATATCCACCCCGAGATCGTGACCAAAAGCAATGTGGCGCGCTTTAAGGCGCAGCTGCAGGCGTTGGGCCTGTCCTTTGATTGGGATCGCGAGGTCAACACCACCGACCCGTCTTATTATAAATGGACCCAGTGGATCTTTATCCAACTGTTCAAAAAAGGCTTGGCCTATAAAAAAGAGATGAACGTCAACTTCTGCACCGGCTGTCAGGTGGTGCTGGCTAACGAGGAGGTCGTCAACGGCGTCTGTGAACGCTGCGGAAGTCCCGTGGTGCACAAGAACAAGAGCCAGTGGATGCTGAAGATCACCGAGTATGCCGATCGACTGGTGGACGATTTGGATGGCTTGGAATATGCCGAACGCGTATCCACCCAGCAAAAGAACTGGATCGGCCGCAGCTACGGCACCGAGGTGGAGTTTGATACTACCGCCGGCGATACGCTGACGGTGTATACCACTCGTGCTGACACTCTGTTTGGTGCCACCTACATGGTCATGAGTCCGGAACATGCGTATATTGCCAAGTGGATCGAAGAGGGAAAACTGCTCAATGCGGATGCCGTTTGCGCGTATCGTGATGAGGCGGCCCATAAATCCGATTTTGAACGTACCGAATTGAATAAGGAAAAGACCGGTGTACGGTTGGACGGCGTAAAGGGCATCAACCCCGTAAACGGTAACGAGATCCCGATCTTTATTTCCGACTACGTGCTGGCCTCTTACGGTACCGGTGCGATCATGGCGGTGCCCGGCCACGACACCCGCGACTGGGAATTTGCCAAAAAATTTGACCTGCCCATCATTGAAGTGGTGGCCGGCGGCGACGTAGAAAAGGAAGCCTACACCGATTGCGCTTCCGGCGTCATGGTCAACTCCGGTTTCCTCACCGGCAAAACGGTCGCCGAAGCCATCCCTGCCATGCAGGAGTGGCTGACCGCTCAAGGGAAAGGCAAGAAAAAGGTCAATTTCAAGTTGCGTGACTGGGTGTTCTCCCGCCAGCGTTATTGGGGTGAGCCCATTCCCATGGTATATTGCGAGAAGTGCGGTTGGGTACCCCTGCCGGAAGAGGAATTGCCGCTGACGCTGCCGGAACTCAAGGATTTTGAGCCCACCACAGATGGTGAGAGCCCGTTGTCCCGCCTGACCGATTGGATCGAGACCAGCTGTCCCTGCTGCGGCGACAAAGCCCGTCGGGAGACCGACACCATGCCCCAGTGGGCAGGTTCCTCTTGGTACTTCCTGCGCTATATGGATCCCCATAACGATAAGCAACTGGTTAGTCCCGAGGCGGTCAAGTATTGGGGTCCTGTGGACTGGTATAACGGCGGTATGGAACATACGACGCTACACTTGTTATACAGCCGTTTTTGGCATAAATTCTTGTACGATATCGGCGTGGTCCCCACGGCGGAGCCGTATGCCAAGCGTACCAGCCACGGTATGATTTTGGGCTTGAATCCCCGCAATTTCACCAACCTGCCCGCCTCGGAACAGGCCGCATTGGTGGCTGAACACGGCAGTGAAGCAGCCGCACAGGCCTATTTGGTGGAGAAATACGGTGAAATGGCCAGCCATCCGGTGGTCAAGATGTCCAAGAGCTTGGGCAATGTGGTGAACCCCGATGAGATCGTTGCCGAGTACGGTGCGGACACCATGCGTCTGTACGAGATGTTCATCGGTGACTTTGAAAAGGCTGCTCCTTGGTCCAGCGCCAGCATCCGCGGTTGCCGTCGTTTCCTGGATCGCGTATGGGCGATGCAGGATAAGATGGTGGAGGGTGACGGTGTTCGCCCGTGTGTGGAAGCATCGATCCATAAAACCATCCGCAAGGTTGGAGAGGATATTGAAACGCTGAAATACAACACTGCCATCGCCGCTATGATGGCTTTGATGAATGAGTTTGATCAAAACGGCGGCGCCACCCGTGCGGAATACGGTGTGCTGTTGCAGCTCCTCAATCCCTTTGCGCCTCATTTAACGGAGGAATTGTGGGAGATCATGGGCTATGAGGGCCGCTTGTCTGCCACGCCGTGGCCGGTCTTTGATCTTGCTAAGTGCGAAGGCAGTGTGGTCGAGATCGCCGTGCAGGTCAACGGCAAGATCCGCGCCCGTCTGATGGTGGACGTGAATGCCTCTGCCGCCGATGTGATCGCCTTGGCGAAACAGCAGGAAAAGATCCTGCCTGAACTGGAAGGGAAGCAGATCATCAAAGAACTGTACGTTCCCCGCAAACTGGTCAACTTGGTGGTCAAAGGTTGATGCCGTGTGAAAATTTCAAGGCGCCTGCTTGTAATAATTTTACAAAAAGGGCTTGACGACGAAATTTTCTCGGTGTATAATGCTAAAGTGTAATTTCGGTTACCATGAGAATTTGACCCCTGCTATTACGCGGAGGGAGGGAATATGAATGTCAGAAGTCAAAGTGAAAGAGAACGAATCCCTGGACAGCGCTCTTCGCAGATGGAAGAAGTCTTGTGCTCGCTCCGGTGTTCTCGCCGAAGTGCGTAAAAGAGAACACTATGAGAAGCCTTCCGTTCGTCGCAAGAAGAAGTCCGAGGCGGCTCGTAAAAGAAAGTTCAAGTAAGTAAAAAGCGGGCGTTAGCCCGCTTTTTATATATCGTGAAAAGGAGAAACAACTGTGGCTTTGCTGTATCCCACTTTGTATCGCAACCGCATTACGGATATTACCGTGCAAGACTTGGAAAAACTGGGCGTGCGCGGCTTGTTGCTGGATGTGGACAATACGCTGACCACCCATGGCAGCCAACATTTGTCTGACGAGGTCAGTCATTGGTTGGCAGGTATGCGTCGGGCGGGCATTGCCATGACGGTGGTGTCCAATTCGTGGGAATGGCGGGTGGCTCCCTTTGCGCAGCGCATCGGTCTGCGGCATATTTCCCTGTCTTGTAAACCGTTGCCGTTTGGGTTTTTGCGCGGTGTGCGGCGGTTGGGTCTCAAGCGCTCTCAATGTGCCGCCATCGGCGATCAGGTGTTTACC
>JAFVQV010000164.1 GCA_017504645.1 Clostridia bacterium
GACCTGGGGCTGAATCCCCAGAACGACGGCAGCTCCCTGCGGCTGAATTTCCCGCCGCTGACGGAGGAGCGCCGCCGTGAATTGGTAAAGGGTGTTTTCAAATACGGCGAGGATGCCAAGGTGGCGATTCGTTCCATTCGCCGTGACGCTATGGAAAAACTCAAGGATATGAAAAAGAAGTCCGAGATCACCGAGGACGACATGAAGGGCGCCGAAAAGAAGATGCAGGATCTTACCGATAAATTCTGCAAAGAGGTCGACGATTTGGCTTCCAAAAAAGAAAAAGAGATCATGGAGATCTAAACCATATGACCGGCGGAGGCTTCTCTGACCGGTCATATTCCAAGATAGCAGTTGTTTTGGAGGAACGGTCATGGCTTTGTTTCGCAAAACCGAACAGGAGGAACAGGGACTTCCCGTTCCTGCACATTTAGGCATCATCATGGACGGCAACGGTCGTTGGGCGAAAAAACGAGGATTGCCTCGTACAGCCGGACACGCTGCCGGCGCTAAGGTGTTCCGTACCATTGCCAAGCATTGTGAAAAGCGAGGCATCCGCACGGTCACGTTCTACACCTTTTCCACGGAAAACTGGAAACGGCCTCAGGCGGAAGTGGATGCCATCATGGATCTGCTGCGGCAATATCTGAAGGAATCGTTGGCGGATTTTCAAAAAGAGAACATCCGCACCCGTTTCATCGGGGACCGTTCGGCGCTGTCGGCCGATATTCAGCAGTTGATGCAGGAGGCGGAGGAATCCACCGCCCACAAGACGGGAATGGACCTCAACCTTGCCATCAACTACGGCGGAAGGGCGGAACTGGTTAATGCCATGCGCCGCATTGCCGAACAGGTGCAGGCAGGTAAGCTGTCGCCGGAGGCTATCGACGAGGACTGCGTGTGGCAGCATCTGTATACCGCCGGTCAACCGGAGGTAGACATGATCCTGCGCCCCAGTGGAGAATATCGATTGTCCAACTTCCTCATTTGGCAGTGTGCCTACGCGGAATATGTATTTGAAGACATCCTGTGGCCGGATTTCACGGTGCGCGATTTGGATAAAGCGCTGGAGGAATACGGCAAACGGCACCGCCGTTTCGGCGGGCTGTAAGGTTGTCGAAAGGTTGTGTAAAGTTATGAAAACACGGATCATTACGGCGATTTTTGCGTCGGCTGCCATGCTGGTGGTGCTGTTTCTCCCGTGGTCCATCGTGTTTACCGTGGCGGTATCTGCCATTTGCGGCATCGCCGTATACGAGGTGCTGTCGGTCACTAAGACGGTTCAGCATCGAGGATTGAAAGTGGCCTCCATCCTGTTTGCGGTGCTGGCACCGTTTTTCAGTCGGATGCCCTCGGCGGCAGTGTTTGTGGTCTGCCTGGTATATGTGTTGATGCTCATCGTTCTGTACATCCTGTATTCCAAGGGTGTCACCGTGGAACAGCTGGGCGGGGTGTTTTTGCTGTCGGTGCTCATTGCGTTGTCTTTGTCGTGCGCGTCATATCTGCGCACGGCAAGCTCCCGTGCCGACAGTGACGGCCTGTTTTATGTCATTCTCGCCATGGTGATCGCTTGGCTGGCGGACAGCGGTGCTTATTTTGTGGGTACTTTTCTCGGCAAGCATAAGCTGTGCCCCCGTATTTCGCCCAAAAAGACAGTGGAGGGTCTGATCGGCGGTATCGTTTGCTCGGTGCTGTTCAGTTTGTTGGTGGGATGGATCTACCAAACATGGATCCTGGGCGAAGCGGCGGCGGTATCGTATTGGACCATCTTGGGCTTGTCGCTGGTATGTGCACCGCTATCGGTGATCGGCGACTTGTTTGCTTCTATCATCAAGCGTCATTGCGGTGTCAAGGATTTCGGTAAGATCTTCCCCGGTCACGGCGGCATGCTGGATCGGTTTGATAGTTTGTTGTTTGTTTTCCCGGTGGTGTATTTCACCGTTCGGTATCTGCCCATTATTTACTAAAAAGGAGCATTGCCGTGAAACGATTGGTCATTCTCGGCTCAACGGGTTCCATCGGTACGCAAGCGCTGGATGTGGCGCAGCAGCTGGGGTACCCCATTGTGGCATTGGCGGCGCACAGCAATACTGCCCTGCTGGAACAGCAGATCCGTCAATTTCATCCGCGTGCGGCAGCCTTGTTTGACGAGGCAGCGGCGCGCGATTTGCGTACACGGGTACGCGACTGTGATGTGGAAATTTTGTCCGGCATGGCGGGCTTGTGCGAACTGGCATCGCGCGAAGATGCAGACGTGGTGCTCAACTCCGTGGTGGGTATGGTGGGTCTGCTTCCTACGTTGGCCGCTATGCGCGCCGGTCACGATGTAGCGCTTGCCAATAAGGAGACCTTGGTAGCGGGCGGCGAACTGGTTATGGGCATTGCTCGTGAAAAGGGTGTGCGCCTGTTGCCGGTGGATAGTGAGCATTCTGCCATTTTCCAATGCCTGCAGGGCACGCGTCAAGGATTGTGGACACCGCCCCAATCTTCGGATGCGTTGGGGATCCATCGATTGATCCTGACCGCGTCCGGCGGCCCGTTTTTTGGCAAAACGGCCGAGGATCTGAAAACCGTTACGGTGCAGGATGCCCTGCGTCATCCCAACTGGAGCATGGGTCAGAAGATCACCATTGACTCCGCGACCATGATGAACAAGGGCTTGGAGCTCATCGAAGCTCGATGGTTATTTGATGTGGCACCGGAGAATATAGATATTGTGGTGCACCGTGAGAGCATCGTGCATTCACTGGTGGAATTTGACGATTACTCCGTACTGGCACAGTTGGGTATGCCGGATATGCGCATCCCCATCCAGTACGCGCTGACCTGGCCCGAGCGGTATGTGTCACCCGTGCAGCGGTTGGATTTGGCGGCGATGGGTAAGCTGACCTTCTTTAAACCGGATGACGCAGCGTTCCCCTGCATGAGCCTGTGCCGTCGGGCACTGCAGCAGGGTGGCGCCTATCCCGCGGCGGTCAACGCCGCCAACGAGGTGGCGAACGCCCTGTTCCGTCAGGAGAAGATATCCTTCCCGCGTATTGCCGAGCTGATCGCGGCGGCACTGGAACGCCCGCTCTCGCCCGTGCACACCGAACAGGATATCCTGGCGGTGGACGAAGCCTGTCGGGCCTACACCCGCGAACTTGTAAAATGAGGTGGTTTTCATCGTAACCGTATTGTCGTTTATCCTTCGCCTAGTGGCGGCTCTCCTTGTGTTTGGAATCATCGTGGTGATCCACGAATGGGGACATTTTATTGTTGCCAAGCTGATGGACGTTCAGGTGAATGAATTTTCCATGGGCATGGGTCCTAAACTGTTGCAATGGGGCAAAAAGGAGACTAAATACACCCTGCGTCTGTTTCCTATCGGCGGCTATTGTGCCATGGAGGGTGAGGATGCCGCGGGAGGCGGGGAAATCTCCGTGTCCGAGGTGCCTGCCGAACAAGCGGCAGATAATCCTCGTGCTTTCAATAATAAAAAGGTGTGGCGCCGCACCCTGATCGTGGTGGCAGGCGCGACGATGAATTTAATACTGGGCTTTGTGCTGCTGTTGGGGTATTTCGGTATTTGCACCATGCCGGATGACACCACCGGCAAGGTCTATTATGCCGGTACCACCATCGCCGATTTGCCCGAAACGGCACTCAGCTACCAAAGCGGTCTGCGGGAGGGCGATGCCCTGCTGAAGATTGACGGCAAACGGGTGTTCACGGTAATGGATATTCAATCCCTGCTGCAGGACAGCGACGACGGTACCTTTGAAATGGTGGTGCGCCGTGTGACCGACGGTAAGGTGGAAAAAGTTACGTTACCCGCCGTGAGTTTTCAGCGAGACCCCTTGGCGGATGGCGGGTATCGCCTGATCTATGATTTTAAAGTGAACGCTATTCCTCAGACGATCGGTTCCACTCTGTCCCAGTCCATTAAGACCGAGTGTAGTGTGGCCGTCATGGTATGGCGTAGTTTAGGCAATCTTCTCACCGGTCGCTATGGGCTCAATGAACTGTCCGGCCCTGTAGGGACAGTTGACATCATCGGTGACGTGGTGGCAGACGCGGTGGAACAGCAGCATTGGCAGGATGGCCTTGCCAATGTACTCATGCTTATTGTGTTGTTGACGGTCAATGTGGGCATTTTCAACCTGTTGCCCTTTCCCGCGTTGGATGGCGGGCGATTGTTGTTCCTCATTTGGGAAGGCATTACCCGTAAGCCTGTCCCGCCTAAGTACGAGGGTTGGGTACATGCCGTCGGTATGGGTCTTTTATTGCTGCTGATCGTGATTGTCACGTTCAGCGATGTGTTTAAATTATTTGCTTGAGGTGTCAATTATGCAGCGACGCGCTTGTAAAACGGTAACGGTCGGCGGCGTTTCCATCGGAGGCGGTGCGCCGATCTCCGTGCAATCCATGTGTAATATCCCTGCCACCGATGTGGAGGGGACCGTACGACAGGCGCAGGCGTTGCGGGATGCGGGATGCGATATTCTCCGTATCGCTGTGCCCAATGCGGCGGCGGTGCGGTTAGTGGATGCCATCAAAAGTCAGGTGGACATTCCGCTGGTAGCCGATATCCATTTTGATTATCGGCTGGCGCTGGAGTGCGCGGCGGCGGGCATCGACAAAATCCGCATCAACCCTGGTAACATCGGTGGGGAAGACCGTGTCAAAGCGGTAGCGCAGGCCTGCCGTATGCGTGGGATCCCGATTCGTATCGGTGTCAACTCCGGCTCGCTGGAAAAGGAGATTTTGGCAAAATACGGGCATCCTACCGCAGAGGCCATGCGTGACAGCGCACTGTATCACGCTTCGCTGCTGGAAAAATTTGATTTTGATGACATCGTGCTGTCCATCAAATCGTCTCACGTGCCCACTATGGTGGAAGCATACGAATTGACGGCACAGGCGTGTGAATACCCCTTGCATTTAGGCGTGACCGAAGCGGGTACCGAGCACATGGGATTGCTGAAATCCGCCATGGGCATCGGTGCGTTGCTGGTGCGCGGTATCGGCGACACCATCCGTGTTTCCCTCACGGCAGATCCTGTCCGCGAAGTGGCGGCGGGCCGCGATATTTTACAAGGGTTGGGATTGCGCAACGACGGCGTGTCGCTGATCTCCTGTCCCACCTGCGGTCGCACCAAGATCGACTTGATCGGCATTGCCGCACAGGTGGAGGAACGGGCGCGCCATATTCGCAAGCCGGTTACGGTAGCGGTGATGGGATGTATCGTCAACGGTCCGGGTGAAGCCAGAGAAGCCGATATTGGCATTGCCGGCGGCGATGGTAAGGTTGCCCTGTTTAAAAAAGGTGAAGTGATCCGCACCGTGCCGGAGGCCGATGCGGTGGAAGAATTGATGAAGGAATTGGAATTGTTATGAGTCAGGCAACGGTAGAATACCTGTTTTCAAGATACATAGCCGATGCGGCGGTGTGGCAACCGTTGGCGTCTGTGCCGGTAGAGCAGATCGAGGTTAGTCGCGCAGATGCGCGCTTGCGCGCCCACCTGCAACTGGATCGGTTCGAGCCCTACGACACCATTCATGCCTTGGAAGAAGCGGTGGCAAGCGGATTGCAGCTGCGCAGCGCGGAGCTGATCCCCCACTATCCGTCGGAGACGTTGTCGGCGGCGTGCTTCCCCACGCTGGTCGCTTTTTTGAAACGTCGCAGTGCCTCGGTCAACGGTACTTTTAACGATGCGGTGTGTACCGTGGACGGAAATGTCTGGACAATAGAGCTGAAGCACGGTGCCCGTAATGTGGTAGAGACTACTCACACCGATCACTTGTTGGAACAGCTCATTCGCGAACTGTTCGGCTGTGCCGTTACGGTCGTATTTGTGGGTGCTGACAGTATCGACGAAGAGGACAAGCAGTATCAGCAGCTGATGGAGGAGGCGGATCGCGCTGCTCGTGAGGCTGCGGAAAAGGCGGCACAGGCAGCTAAGGAAAAAGCCCAGGCGAAGCCGACGGCGGGGGAGCCTGTAAAGCCTGCCAAGCCTGACGATCCCACCGCACCTCCCGCAACGGGCTTGCCCGTTTATCTGGAAACGGCGCGGGCACTGTTCGGTCCCGTTTCGCGGGAATTTCCCGTTCCGCTTAATCAGTTATTTGACGGACAAGCCACCGTATGGGGCGAGGTGTTTGGGTACGAGACCCGTGCCTTCCGCGACGGCGCCAAGATCCGCCACACCTTCTACATTACCGACCGTACCAACTCTATTCAGTGCATCCTGTGGACGGATGTGCGCCGCGACAAAGCAAAGTTGGAAGCCATGGAATCCCTGAAAAACGGCTCCTGTGTGCTGATGAGCGGTCTGTATGAGTTTGACGAATTTGCC
>JAFVQV010000165.1 GCA_017504645.1 Clostridia bacterium
GTTTTAGGTCACATGTTGGTACACAAAGGGAGAGGCTATGAGTACTTTTTTTGAGATCGGTCGGGATGTCGATACCAAGACGTGTTTTGATATTCTTTATAACAACAACCGCGGCCCGCATTTTCACTCTAATATCGAGATGATCTACGTGGTGGACGGCACCATTGATATGACGATCAACGGTACGGTGCATCACCTGCAAAAGGACGATTTTATGATCATCGAGCCCTACCGTATCCATACCTACTCTTCCCCGTCACCCTCCACTTTGTACTTTATCATTTGTCCTTCTGCTCAGTATAAAGAGCTTATCAATCCGCAGCGCCATTTCCTGCAGCAATACGTATACCATCGCGGGCAACACTCGGAGGAGATCAAGCGTTGTTTCTTGAAAGTGAGGGACTGCATCGCCGACGACATCCCGCTGACCGCACGGGGATACATTTGGGCCATGATCTCCTACGTCGCCACCGAGTACGGCTGGCAGGACTTTTCCGCCAATGTGAACAGCGACCTGTTTATTTCGCTGCTTCACTTTTTGCAGGAGCATTATTGTGAAAAGATCACGTTGGACGATGTGGCAGCCCATTTCGGGTACAACAAATACTACATCTCCAAGGTGTTTAACCGCTACGTCAACTTGAATTTCAGCGAATTTGTCAACTCGATGCGGTGCCATCATGCGCTGGAGCTGCTGGCAAACAAGGAAGTCTCCATCACCGATATTGCGGGAAAAAGCGGATTTGAGTCACTGCGCTCTTTTCACCGTGCTTTTCAAAAGGCTTTTGGGTGTACGCCCTCGGAATACCGCAAAAAATTGCGCGACAATAAAGTAAACACGAGTAAATAAAAAAGCCGTCCTGTCGGACGGCTTTTTTTGTAAACAAAACTCCCCCGCACAGCGGGGGAGTTTTACTTATACGCCGTAAATAACGGCATGTTTGGAAACGGTATTACCGTCGCTGTCTACAAATGTCACGTCAGCTGAGCCCTCGTTCAGCACAATACCGCAACCGGTGTGAGTGTTCTCTTCCACCGCCGAGCCGACGATGACCGTGCACGGTTGACCATAGGTGTCGTCCTCACAGCCGGGTTCCCATACGCCCAGACGGTGCAGGTGTCCGCACAGCATCAAATGGGGCTTCACATGTTCTTTCAGCAGCGCCGCCCATTCGGTATAGACCTCCCCCTCAATATCAAACGGAGCGTGAATCTTGTGCGTAAAAGGATGGTGCGAAATCACCAGTCGCGTGGTCACACCGGGTGCAGCATATTCCTGCTCGGAACGGGTGATTACATCTTTGATAAACGCCGTTTGGCGCCGACGAAATTCGCGGCACCGAACCGTATAGCCGTATTCGGGGCAATCGTCCCGCTTATCCTCGCCGCAATCCAACAGGATACCCCAGAGACTGCCCACGCGGAAGGTATAATAAGTATTTCCCAAGTGATTGGGCGTATACTCCGCAAACCGTTCCGCATAGCCGCCTCTCATATCGTGATTGCCGCGAGAAAACACCGTAGGATGCTCGCCGCCCGTCAGTCGAGAGCAGATCTCATAAATGTTGTGGAATCTGGCGGGATCGCCACTGTCACTGATAATGTCGCCGTTGAGGATCAACAGGTCGATATCACCAAAGGTTTTTGCTGCCTGCACCGGCTGATCGATGCGATCATGTGCATCGGCCATGTGGTACAATCTGGCACCCTGCGCGGGGACCGGCGAAAAGGAAAAGACAAATTCCTGCACCTCAGCGGTTTCGCTGAAATAGGGACGGCGCTCCACCAACGGCCGTACGCACACGGTATACTGCCGCTCCTTATCCAGCTGCTCCACGGGCACTTTGACCCGATGAAGCTCCGACAGCGACCGCATGACACCGTTGGATTCATCGTAATAGCAGGTATCCCCCACTCGCACCCAGAATAAGGCTTCGGCGGTGACTGACACCATGATTTCATACTCGTTGCCAACTGCAAATACGGCGGGGGCTGTTTTTAACATATCGTGTTTCCCCTTTTTACTGCAGGCCCTTGCCGATGTACGGCACTCGTCGAAAATCCTCAGGGTTATGACGCACCAGATAATCGATGTACGCATCGATCATGTTGGCGGTAAAAATATATCCGGACGCGTTCATATGTCCATACAGGAAGAATTTTTCCTTGAAAGCCGCGTCATACACCGGCGCGTAGCGGAACAGATCGATCACATAGGTGTTATCAAAGTAGGCCGCAAAGCTATGCAGCAGTTGGGCAACGGCACGGCGATCGTCGTCGCGGTCATCCCCCGTGCGGGGCATGGTCACCAAAAAGAATTTGGCTTGGGGTTGAATTTGCTTTAACCGCTGGATGATCATGGCATAGTAGCCTGCAAAGGTGGGGGCATTTTGGGTATAGTCCTCGAGGCAAATATCCTCCACCGAACCCACCGTCTGCCGCCCCCCGATAACATCGTTGACGCCCAGAGCGATCACATACGCCTGACACACTTTTTCGGGATCCCAAAATCCGTTCTCCTCCGCGTAGTTCTGCATATACCATTTAGCAGACATGCCGCCACGGGAAAAATTGTACGCCGTCAGCCCGTTTTTGCGAGCGATATATTGCCCCCACGAATACTCAAAATAATCGTGGTAACCCGCCGTACCCTCCGCCGAACGAGATTCAAATTCGCCAGAAGAAAGGCTGTCTCCTATAAAGCCGATAGTACGAAAAATCGCCGTGTTGCTGATGCCCTGCACGAAACGGTCCAACGGTTGCTCGCCGTCTGTGTTCAAAAATGCTTTCCAATCCATATATAACGCTCCCTTTTGCACCGGGTCGAATGACAGCATACTGCCATAGTGGGATACTGCTCATCCCCATTTTATTTTTGCAATGTGGTGTCTATCTTTAGGTTGGGGAAATATTTGCAAAATTCCCGCAATTCTTTTGTATAATCGCCCTGAATTTCACAGAAATGGTGAATATAAGGGCCTTCCATCAAGCGATCTTCCACCGCCTGCAGATCATCAAACTCACCCCATAGATAGGTTCCATGAGTCTGCGGACCGTCCGTAGTGCGGCAAAGCAGAGGCAGGAGCATATATTCGCCGCTTTCCTGATCGATGCGCGCCACGGTATAGGTACCGTCCTTTGCACGCAGCCATGCCCGCTGATTAACCAAGCGAGCCTCTGTTCCGGGGGCCTTTTCCGACACCGGGAACGGGCCGCAGTGCCACAGCAATTCTGCGTTGCGGTTTTCCGGATGCCGTACCGTAAACTCGCCGAAAAGGGGTTTCCCCTTACCCAGTGTTGCACACTTGAGCAGTGCCATCGTCATGGCACAATGCATATCACTTTCACAAGCGACCATATAGCCCATTTCATTAAGCAAGCCGTAAAGCGCGCAGGGCGCCAATCCGTCGAACATGATGGGGGTAGCCGTCCAGCATTCCGCCGAAATCACATCCAGCTTGAATTCTTCGAAAAGATGCTTGTACATGGCGGTCATGGTCGCCATGGGTTTGATATAGGCAGGGGTGAGATCATCCAGCACATAGTTGGTGAGAAAATACTGCTCATACTCGGCGATTTCCTCCGCATACAGGGTGGGAGCGGTTTTCATACGCTCCTGAATAACGGCGAAATTGATCGGTACGATACGGATGCCGAATTTCTCCATCAATTCGCCCTCGTTCCAAATGACCGAAAAGAACGGAGCGGGGCGAGCACCCACTTGTCCGATGCGCATGCCGGAAAAATTTTTTACCATACAGGCCACACGCACAAAGCTGTCGAAGCCCTGTTTAAATTCCTCCGACTCCACCCGACAGCAGGGCAGATGAGAAAACGGAATATGATACCGCTGCATCTGGCGTGATATGCCGAACAAACCGCATTGGGAATCGGTGGGACGCATACCGTCTACATAATACTCATCGTCCAGCGGCGCCCACAAAAGCACCGGTTTTCCGAGAGCCTTTGCAATATCGGCCGCGGCCTCCTCGTTGCCGAAGTTGCAGTTGATGATCATCACTGCGTCTACCTGTTCTTGGCGGAAGCGCTCGATCACCTGAGCAGCCGAAGCGTCGTCAAACACCAAATCGTGGATGCCGATGCCTTTGTTATCTGCAAAGGACACCTGTTCATCGGTAAAGTGTTCTTCGATGTACTCGGTGAAGCGTTTTCCCCGCTGCTCCGCCGAATACCAGTTGAGAAAGGTTCCGCGGGGGCGGTCGGTGGTGTTGCGCCGCATGGCGACCAACCCGATCTTTACCGTATAATCAAACATCTGCCTTCGCTCCTTTGCTTGATGCCAGTTCCTTGAAGGTCAACTCCGTGGCTTTCCAAAATCGTTGGGCGATCTCGCTCATCCCCAAATCGTTGGGGTGATTGTGCATCCCGTGCGTTTCGGCA
>JAFVQV010000021.1 GCA_017504645.1 Clostridia bacterium
ATCATCATAGAAGCGAGGTAATCAATCATGAAAAGAATGTTAGCTATCGTACTGGCCGTCTGCATGCTGGTGCTGGGAATGACCTCCTGCGGTAACAGCAGCGCATCGGATATGGAGTACGTCAAGGAAAAGGGCAAGCTGATCGTCGGTATCACCGATTTCGCCCCCATGGACTACGAAAAGGTAGAGGGCAGCGAAGAGTGGATCGGCTTTGACGCGGATATGGCGAAAAAATTTGCCGAGCACCTGGATGTCGAGGTAGAGTTCATCGAGATCAACTGGGGTACCAAGGCTACCACGCTGGAGACCAAGGTCATTGACGTGGTTTGGAACGGCATGACCATCACCGATGAGGTCAAGGGTCTGATGGGTGTCAGCGAGCCCTACTGCATGAACGCGCAGGTCGTGGTCATGAAGAATGACATCGCCGCCAACTACACCACCACCGACAGCCTGAAATCTCTTACCTTCGCCGTAGAAGACGGCTCCGCCGGTGCCAAGGCGCTGGATGCGCTGGGCATCACTTACACCGCTTGCGACGATCAGGCAAAGGCCCTGATGGAAGTCGCCGCCGGCAGCACGCAGGCTTGCGTGATCGACCTGCTGATGGCGGGCGCCATGATCGGCGAGGGTACCAGCTATCCCACGTTGGTCAAGGGCTTGGAGCTGACCAGCGAGCAATACGGCGTGGGCTTCCGTAAGGACAGCGATCTGATCGCCGAGTTTAACAAGTTCTGGAAAGCCGCCTACGATGCCGGTACCGTGACCGAGGTCGCCACCACCTACGGCATCGCTCAGAACATCATCGCAAAATAAGTTAACAAACTATGCGCTGTAGGGGCTGTCCGCAAGGTCAGCCCCTATGGTTTGCGTATTAGGAGAGTATCACCATGTCGTTTTGGGACGTTACCTTTTCATTGATCAAAGGCCTGGGCACTACCGGTCGTCTGTTTTTCCTGACTCTGTTGTTCGCCCTGCCGCTGGGTCTGCTGATCTGCATGGCCTCCACCACTCGCTTTGCGCCGCTGCGTTGGCTGACCAAAACGGTGGTGTGGATCGTGCGGGGATCGCCGCTGATGCTGCAGATCCTTATCGTATACTATGGGCCCGGCCTACTGTTCGGTTGGCCGCTGTTACCCCGCTTCACCGCGGCGCTGGTGACCTTTGCGCTCAACTACGCCTGCTATTTTTCCGAGATCTACCGCGGCGGTATTCAATCCATCCCCCGCGGTCAGTATGAGGCCGGACAGGTGCTGGGACTTACCCGTACACAGGTGTTCTTTAAGATCACGCTGCTGCAACTGATCAAGCGCATCGTGCCACCCATGGGCAACGAGTTCATCACGCTGGTAAAGGATACGGCACTTGCCCGCGTTATCATGGTATACGAGGTCATCTGGATCGGTGAATCGTATATCAAAAAAGGCATGATGTGGCCGCTGTTTTACACGGCTGTGTTTTATCTCATCGCCAACGGTGTGCTTACCATTGTGCTGAACAAGTTTGAGAAAAAGTTGGATTATTTCCGCGGATAAGGAGGATTTCGTATGGCCATATTAGAAGTACGCAACATTTGCAAAAGCTTCGGCAAGACCGAAGTCCTCAAAGGCATTGATTTCACCTTGGAGGAGGGACAGGTGCTGTCCATCATCGGGTCCTCCGGCAGCGGTAAGACCACGTTGCTTCGCTGCCTCACCTTCCTGGAGCGTGCCGAGCAGGGCACAGTCACGGTAAATGGGGATACCATCTTCGATGCCGCCGAGGTGGGCAAGGTCTCCGCTGCCGAGCAACGGCGAAGGCAGTTGCATTTTGGACTGGTATTTCAGAATTTTAATCTATTTCCGCAATATAATGTATTGGAAAACGTGTGTCTGGCGCCCAAGCTGCAAGCCAAGGAGCGTCCCGATTACAAAGAAAACGCCAAGCAGATCCTTGCCGATATCGAGGCGAAAGCGCGCATGCTCATCGATCAGGTGGGTCTGTCCGCCAAGTGCGACTCTTATCCTTGGCAATTGTCGGGCGGACAGCAGCAGCGTGTTGCCATTGCCCGCGCGCTGGCGCTGGATCCCGAAATCTTGTTCTTTGACGAGCCTACCTCCGCGCTGGATCCCGAGCTGACGGGTGAGATCCTGCGTGTCATCAAGGATCTGGCTCAGCGCCGCATGACCATGGTCATCGTGACGCACGAAATGCAGTTTGCCCGTGAGGTGTCCAATCACGTTCTGTTCATGGACGGCGGTCTGGTGGTGGAGGAAGGCACACCTGAGCAGGTGTTTGACCACCCCACTAACGAGCGGACACAGGCGTTTTTAGCGCGATACAATCAACCATAAGGTCGAGGTGTTTCTATGAAGATCGCTCATTCCGTTACCGAGCTGATCGGTCACACGCCCCTATTGGCGCTGAACCGATTACAACAAGAGGAACAGCTCTCTGCCACCATATTGGCGAAGTTGGAATATCTCAATCCCGCCGGCAGCTGTAAGGACCGTGTGGCGCGTGCCATGCTGGATGCTGCCGAAGCGGCGGGACAATTGCGCCCTGATTCGGTCATCATTGAGCCCACCAGCGGTAACACGGGTATCGGGCTGGCGGCAGTGGCGGCCACCCGCGGATATCGCGTAATTCTTACCATGCCTGACACCATGAGCGAGGAGCGCCGCCGATTACTGGCGGCATATGGTGCCGAACTGGTGCTCACCGACGGTGCGGCAGGCATGAACGGCGCCATCGCCAAGGCGGAAGAGTTGGCGGCGGCAACCAAAAACAGTTTTATTCCCGGTCAATTTGTCAATCCGGCCAACCCTCGCGCTCATTACGAGACAACGGGACCCGAGATCTGGGCGGACACGGACGGGACAGTGGATATTTTTGTAGCCGGTGTGGGCACCGGCGGCACCATCAGCGGTGTGGGACGGTATCTCAAAGAGAAAAATCCGCAGGTGCGTATCGTGGCGGTAGAGCCCGCCTCCTCTGCCATTCTGTCGGGTCAGCCTGCCGGCAAGCACGGACTGCAGGGGATCGGCGCCGGCTTTGTTCCCGACACGCTGGACACCACCGTGTACGACGAGGTCATCGCTGTGACCGAGGAGGATGCCTACGCCGCCGGCAAGCTGCTGGCACGGCGTGAGGGCATACTGACAGGTATCACCTCCGGCGCCGCCGTGTGGGCCGCCATGCAAGTGGCGCGGCGGCCTGAAAACGCCGGTAAAACCATTGTGGCACTGCTACCTGACACGGGGGACCGATATTTATCCACCCAATTATTTGAAGAGAAAACAAAAAGAACGGAAGCCCATGTGGCTTCCGTTCTTTTTTATCAGATGTCCAGCTTGAGATCGTTTTCCTTGATCCAGCCGCAGCGACGCAACGGCCACGCCAGCAGCCATGTCAGCACTGCCGGCAGGATAAAGCAGATGAGCACCAAACCAACCCAGTCCATTACGGTGCCCGCCGTCGGGTCATTCGCCCAACCGGTGATCACACCGATCTGGCCGACCAATCCGCAGGTACCCATACCGGAGGAGATGGGCGCGCCATTCATCTCCAAATGAAAAACGCAGGTGGCGATGGGGCCGGTAATGGCAGAGGCCAACGTAGGCGGGATCCAGATACGGGGGTTTTTGACAATGTTACCCATTTGCAGCATACTGGTGCCCAATCCCTGCGCCACCAAACCACCCATGCGGTTCTCACGGTAGCTCATGACGGCAAACCCGATCATCTGGGCACAGCAACCTGCCACCGCGGCACCACCGGCCAAGCCGGTAAGACCAAGCGCCGCGCAAATAGCGGCAGAGCTGATTGGAAGCGTCAATGCCACACCGATCACGACGGATACGATGATGCCCATAAAGAAGGGCTGTAGTTCGGTGGCCCACATGATAAAGTCACCTACTGCGCTGGCGGCGGTACCGATCGGTGCGGCAACTAAAGCTGCAAACCCAACGCCACTTAAAATGGTAACCAGCGGTGTCACCAAAATGTCAATTTTGGTTTCCTTGCTGACGACTTTTCCCAGCTCTGCAGCAACGATCGCCACAAAAAACACAGCAAGCGGACCGCCCGCGCCGCCCATGGCATTAGCGGCAAAGCCCACAGGAATCATGGAAAACAGCACCA
>JAFVQV010000166.1 GCA_017504645.1 Clostridia bacterium
AGACGCAGCGGAGATCAGCCAGGAGGAAAACAAAGTGACCGTTACGAATCGTACGGATGCTTCTATACAAGAACTACGGGGATCTGGCAGACCGTCTGGCTTGAAAGCGTGCCCGAAACTTACGTAAAATCTCTTCGTATATATCCCAATGTCGATGATTCAAGCGTTTCGGTATTTGCGCTTGTTGAGGGAAAAGACGGTGTTTCCGTCTCATTTAAGACGTTGTATGATGGAAAAGAAGTTGGATCCTCGCGAACAGGCGTGTGCGGCGGAATGTGCGTTGCCAACGTTAAATTATCCGAGCTTCACCTCTGGGAACCTGGAGAAGGAAGATTGTACGATCTGGAGATCGTTTGCGGCGATGATGCCATTAAAAGTTATTTTGGAATGAGAAGCCTTTCGGTAGGCGAAAACGGGCATCTGCTTTTTGCCGGACAGGATACGGTAGAATTGGCCGCCAAATACGGCACGCCGCTGTATCTGATGGACGAAAATAAAATACGCCAGCATGTGCGCACCTACAAGGCCGCTATGGCACAGTATATGCCGGTAGGCTCCGTGCCGGAGTTTGCCAGCAAGGCTTTCTCCTGCCGCCGCATCTATCAGATCATGGCAGAGGAAGGGATCGATATCGATGTGGTATCTCCCGGCGAGCTGTACACCGCGGTGCAGGCGGGTTTCCCCATGGAAAATTGCTTTTTCCACGGCAACAACAAATCCGACGCCGATATTGCCATGGGTATGGATCACGGCGTAGGTTGGTTTGTGGCAGATAGCGTTGATGAGATCGAGGCGTTGGAACGCCTCGCTGCCGAGCGCGGCATCGTGCAAAAGTTACTGTTACGGGTAACGCCCGGCATCGACCCCCACACCCACCAAAAAATCAATACCGGCACGGTGGATTCCAAGTTCGGTGTCGCCATTGAAACCGGACAAGCCATGGATGCCGTTCGTCAGATCTTGGCATGTTCTCATTTGGAACTGCACGGTTTCCATTGCCATGTAGGTTCTCAGCTGTTTACCACCGACACCTTTTTAGATGCCGCGCAGATTATGCTGACCTTTATTGCCGATGTGCGCGACACCCTCGGCTTTACCGCAGACACCCTTAACCTGGGCGGTGGGTTCGGCGTGCGGTATGTAGCAAGCGATCCGGTAATTGACTACAGCGAAAAGATCCGTGAGGTAGCGGCATATATCCATACGGTGTGCGCCTCTTTAAGCCTCACACCGCCTCGAGTGTTGATGGAACCCGGTCGCAGTCTGGTGGCGGACGCAGGTATGACCCTGTATACCGTCGGCACGGTGAAGCAAATTCCCCATTACAAGAATTATGTATCGGTGGACGGCGGCATGACGGACAACCCTCGGTATACGCTGTACAGTTCAGCGTATACGGTGGTGAATGCGTCCCGTGCGGATCAGCCTGCGGATTTTAAGGCCACGCTGGCCGGTCGCTGCTGCGAATCGGGCGACATTTTGCAGGAGAATGTGTCACTGGCCCGCCCACAGCGCGGTGACATCGTGGCGGTGCTCACCACCGGCGCATACAACTATTCCATGGCGTCCAATTATAATCGGGTACCCCGTCCGCCCGTGGTGATGCTGCGTGACGGTCAATCGTATGTGGCTGTCCGTCGGGAAACCTATGCGGACATTTGCGCATTAGACGAATAAAAACATGCCCCTGCCGAAACACGACAGGGGCATTCTTGATGAAATCAGCGACTCAGCTGTGCCAACAACGCGGCGCAACCCACTTCCACGTCCTGCTCGGCAGCGGAAAAGTCGCGGGTATACCACGGATCTGCCACGTCATGAGGGGTATCCGTCCAATCCATCAACAGGGAGATTTTCTTCTGCGGATCGGCAGGAAACAGGCGGCGAATATTGCGCAGATTGTTTCGATCCATGCATACAATGTGATCGTAGCGAGCATAGTCCGTAGCACACACCTGTACCGCCCGTTTTTCGCGGCAGTCGATACCCCGCGCTGCCAACAATCGCTGAACCGGCGGATATACAGAATTGCCGATCTCTTCGGTGGAGGTGGCAGCGGAGGCAATATAAAAATCGTTTTGCCTTCCGGCTTCTCGGACCAGTTCTTTCATAATATATTCTGCCATGGGACTGCGACAAATATTGCCGTGGCAAACGAATAAAATACGCATTTTCTACTCTCCCGATTTTTTAAACCTATTATAGCATATTGCTGTAATTATGACAATGGAGGTCATTATGAATACGGTGTTGTGTTATTTGGAAAAGGATGGACAATATCTCATGCTGCACCGCAACAAGAAAGCAAACGACCTGAACGCCGGAAAATGGATCGGCGTAGGCGGAAAACTGGAAGCAGGCGAAGCACCGGAGGAGGCACTCGTACGGGAGGTACGGGAAGAAACCGGTTTAACACTCACTCGTTTTCACAATCGAGGCTTGGTGACCTTTGTATCGGGCGACTTCACGGAATATATGCACTTATTTACTGCCGATCAGTGGGAGGGAACACTGATCGCTTGCGACGAGGGGACTCTGCGCTGGGTAGCGAAGAGCCAAGTACTGTCCTTGCCCTTGTGGGAGGGGGATGTGCACTTTCTGCGATTGCTGGCGGAGGATACCCCGTGGTTTTCTTTAAAATTGCGATATGAGGGTGATCGATTGGCAGAGTGGCGACGGTTTTAAATTGCATTATAGAAAAGTAAAAGCACCCGAGCGAAAAGATCGAGTGCTTTTGTTTTGTTGGCACCGCAAGAGTAGGGTATAACCCGTTCCCATCCACGCAAAAAGAAAGACACCCGACATACTGTCGAGTGTCTTTGTTTGTGTTGGCGTCTACCTATCTTCCCGGGCCGCTACCAGCCAAGTATTGTCAGCGCAAGTGAGCTTAACTGCCGTGTTCGGGATGGGAACGGGTGTACCCTCACCGCCATCGACACCAACTATTTCAGGTTCATACCCTG
>JAFVQV010000022.1 GCA_017504645.1 Clostridia bacterium
GCCGGCACCGACGACGTTGCTTCCGCCTATGCTTCCACCTATCCGGTCGCACTCGTACTTGTCGTTCTTGCATCCAACCTGATTGCTACGTTCATTCCGTAAATTTCTCAAACAGCATAAAAATTCCCCGCTGACATCGGTCAGCGGGGTTTTCTTTTGTTCTTTGTTATTTCACTGCGTTCTTGTGGATTCTCACGTATTCGCCGACGGATGCCGGTGCGGCACTTCCCACCGACGTGACGCGGAAGGAAGCGAAAGCGGAGGGGGAAGACTGGACAAAGCTCAATCAACTGCTGGGAGGCGTCAACCGTTTGGCGGTGGAGGAGTTTCTTAACAATGAGAAAGCCTACGACGTGTACGTAGAGACGGGAGAACTGACCGACAGAGGCAACCCCAAGAAGAAAAAGGAGACCAAATACTACCGTGATATGACCGACGAGGAACGAATCAACGTGCTCAGCGGCATCTATGAGGACAGCAAAGCGGAGGTGCTGGGAAAAACCGATCACATTCCCGAGGAACACCTTAATGACAGCGAGCGGTATATCCGCGAGCTGCTCCGCAGGGTGCGGAGCGGGGATCGCGGCACCTTTGACGGTGCGGCGGTGCCGACGCCGGCACCTGCGCAACCCCAACAGGAACAACCGCAGCAAGCGGACGCATCCTATTACGCAGATCTATTAAGGAGGATGAAAAATGGCAATTAAACGAACGTTGACGTGGAATATATCGCAGGACGGGCTGAGCATCGTCCCCAATATGCCCCAGGACGGAGGCGTGCAGGGCGAGCACAACGCCACCATTGCGGTGTTTCACGTGGCTGAGGGGTCGGCGTGGACCGACCCCGACTATGCCGTGTACATCGAGTGTGAGGACAACGCCGGCAACATCGATGCCACCGAACAACTGACGGTCAAGGAGGGGGCGGTGTCCTATCTCCTGCCGTTGGCGTGGACCCAGTACGGAGGCATCGCCACCCTGCGTTTGGTGGCGGAGCAATTGGCGGTGGGTGGAGACATCGTGCGTTCGCCGGATGCGCCAGTGCGCTTTTCTGCTCGCCAGAATGCGCAGGATAAGGTGGATGGGCTGATGAAGGGGCGGCTGGCGCAGACGGAGGTACGCGTGAAAGCCGCGGCAGATTCGGCCGCAGCGAGTGCCGGCAGCGCCGCTGCATCGGCACAAGGAGCGCAAAATGCGGCCTCTGCAGCGCAGCAGGCCGCCAACGCTGCGGAGGTAGCCAAAAACACGGCGGAGAACGCCGCCACCGGTGCTGTGCAGGCAGCGGGAAGGGCGGAAGCGGCGGCAGGAGCGGCGGCGCAGGTACAGCAAACCGTCGACACCTCTGCAAAAGCGTGCGCTGAATATGCCGAGACGTGCCAAAGCAGTGCCGCCTCGGCGGAAGAAAGCGCCGAAAAGGCAGAGCGATTCAGCGAGATTCATAAAACCGACCTGGAAGCGATCAAGAAGGATATCGCCGATCTGAAATACGTGCCCATTGATATTACGCACATCGCCAACAGCGTGGGTGTGGCGGAAATGGGTAGCACCGTGAACGGCGTTATCCTATCGTGGACGACCAACAAGATTCCTGTATCGCTGACGGTGGATGGGGAGAGCGTGGATGTCAACGCCGAAAGCATCCAGCTTGACACGAGCATCACGGCAAACAAGACCTTTACTGTGCTTGCTACGGACGAGCGTGGGGCTACCGATTCCGCCACCACCGGCATTACATTCCTGAACGGTGTGTACTACGGCGTAGGGACGGAAGATACCGACCTGCTCACGCTGAATAAGAAGCTGCAAAGCGGTAAGGGGCTGACTTTCACGGTCAATGCCGCAGACGGGCAGTATATTATTTACGCCCTGCCTACTCGCTACGGCACACCCGGATTCAACGTGGGCGGCTTTGACGGCGGTTTCAGTAAGTACGGCACGTTCTCCGTAACCAACGCCTCCGGCTACACTGAAAACTACGACGTATGGGTGTCCGACAATACCGGCTTGGGTAGCACCACCGTTAAGGTGTCGTAAGGGAGGATAATTATGGCTATTGAATTGATCGGAAAAATCAAACCGAAGAACAACGGCGCGTTCCCGCTGGTGGATGCCGAAGACGTGGAAATGCCCGATGGTACTCGATTGAGTGAATTTAAGGGTGGTGGAAGCACGGACGGCGCAGAAACTGTCACGAAGCAATCTACCTCCGATGAGTTGGGCAACCACTTTCTTTCGTTGTCGGGTGTGGGAGTCGGCACGGCGTTGTCTGTCACAACCACGGGAGAAAAGGTGCTGTGCTATAAGAGCGATAACTGGTTTCCTAACAGAAATTTCTCTGTGACCCAAGAAACCGTTGTTACCCTGCCCGTCCCGTTGCCGGTGGGCTATTATGCCGTTAGTGCCGCCATATCCGAGTGGGGTGTGGAAAATTCGAGTCCGCAGTTGCAGATGTTAAATGCGGATGGCACATCGATAGCGCAGACGATTACGGGAGTGTCCAACTACAATATGACCATTGCGGACAGCTTTAACACGGGTCGATATGGTGCAAGATTTTATGCAGCAGAGCCTATTGTTGCAATCAAAATTTATTCGGCAGAAGACGGATTGACTTCTCTCGGAAAGACTACCACATTTGAGGATTTTAGCCTTTGGTATTCCCCCACCGTTCACCCCACAAATGCCACAAGTTACGCTTGGCGTAGCGAGTATGACGGTGTGGCGTATGACATAGCCAATGGAGAAAAGCCCGTGGTGACAACCAACAATATGCATATGTTTGCTGATGATTACAAGGAGCTTTCTGCGAGTTATGAAACCGGTGTTCTTGCGCAAGCGGTGGAGGAGCTATCGCAGGAAGTAGACAATTTGCATGAGGAGGTGGCGGATTTAGCCACCAAGTCCGGCATTATCCACGAGGATGCTCCCGATTACGAGTACATTCCCCTCAACCTTGCAGGCGGTTGGAGCGACTTTGCATTCGTTGGCGACAAACTGTGGGTTTTCAAGGGAAGCGGTGACGAGGTACACACCTCCGCCGATGGAAAGATTTATATTTGCAACCCTGACACGGGTGCCGTTGAGAAAACGCTCAACCACGATTTCGGGCACTGCAACACCGTGCATTATAACCCCAAGAACGACAAACTGCTCATCGGCAACCTGCCCGGAAACAGCGAATATAAAGCGGCTTTGTACATCTTTGATGATGTCGCAGAGTGGGCAAGCCACGAGGACAACAGCGATGTGTTGTTTGCGAACAAGATTACCACCATCGTGGATGTGTCGCAAATTGTGAGTGACACCGGCACACACGCTTATGCTACGGTTGCTTGCTGGGGCGATGAGAACAACGGGCAAAACAATATCGTATATGTCAACGGACAATACAACCGATATTGGTGGAAAATCCTACTCGGAACGGGAACGAACAATCTTGGCAAGGGTACTTACACCGCCGCCGCAGATGGCGAGTATAACGGCACATACGAGGTGCTGTGGAGCAAGGAATTTGCCTTGCGTTACGATGCCAATCGAGAGGTTACGCAGGGCATTGACTTTGTGGGTGGTGTTATTTGCACCGCAAACGGTCACAATGAATTGCAATGGTGGGATTGGGATTTTTCCGAGTCTGCTGTGAGCCGCCGTGAGCATAATGTAACCGTCTATAAAGCAGATGGCACAACCGATTGGAGTGTGTCGGAAGGCTTTGCTGTTCGTGACGGATATGCCTATGTTGGCTGTATTTTCACGAACGAGAACAGGGCGTTTACTGACCGAAACGGCTTTATCAAGACTACCAATGGTGTCTGCTTGGGTGCGAGTATTACAAAAGACGGCATTAACGCCCTTATTGATGAGAAGCTGGGGGTGATCGAGAATGGCATTTACTGATAAGTTGACAGCGATTGCCGATTCCATTCGAGAAAGGACCGGCGAAACTGGCGGTATGACTTTGGATGAGATGCCGACCAAGATTGCAAGCATTTCCTCCGGCGGCTCTGCCGAGGGCTGCGTGACCGTCACCTTTATGAACGGCGACACGGTGCTGTTCGCCCGCCCCGTGTATGCGGGTGACGATTGTCCCGACCCGATTGCGCAGGGGCATATCAAAGAAACGCCCACAAAGGAGAGCACGGCGCAGTATGAGTACACTTTCAACGGCTGGGCTACGGCTGACGGTGGTATCGCTGATGCGAATGCGCTGAAAAACATCACGGCTGACAAGACCCTTTATGCGGCTTTTGCGGAGAGTGTGAGATTGTACACTGTGACCTACTATGACGATGATGGCGTGACCGTGTTGCATACCGAGCAGCTGCCGTATGGTGCTACGCCGTCTTATGTACCGAGTAAAGCGGGTCACATTTTTGACAAGTGGGTGCCGAACACGACTGTTACTGGCGATATGTCCTATACTGTGGCTTGGATTGCCGTAGTTGCGTCTGGGACGTGTGGCACTTCTGCCTATTGGTCTATCGACAGCACTGGTACGCTCACCATTTCTGGAACTGGTGCGTTGGACTCAAGCTGGCGTTCTGATACGAATATCCCGGCGTCGTATAGAGATGTTGTAACGACGGCAGTTGTAAAAGAAGGTATTACATCTCTTTCAAATAGGTCGTTGTCCTCTATGACCGCCTTAACCAGCATCACCATCCCAAGCAGTGTCACCGCCATCCCAAATTATATGTGCGCTGGCGACACGGCTTTGACAAGTGTCAATTTACCGAACACTATCACATCTATTGGGTATGCGGCTTTCTATAATTGTAAGAGCCTAAAGTCTATCACCATCCCAAGCAGTGTCACCTATATGGACAGTAATGTTTTTCCCTCTGGTATTTTGGAGAGTGCTGTTTTTGAAAACACTGTTGGCTGGGTTGCCAAATCGAACACGGCTACCGCTAATTTAACCTCTGAGAGACTATCCGACCCCGCCGTTGCCGCAACCTATTTGAATAACACTTACCGCGGCTATGAGTGGTTTAACTCTTAACCTATGAAAGACCTACTCATTGCCGTCGCCATCCTGCTGATCCTCGTGCTTCCGGAAGAACAAATGCTAAATGTCCATTTTTTGCCAGCTGTTTAAGTGCCTGCTCAATAAAAACATCGTAAGATTCGATATTTTTACCAGAAGTGGACTTAAATATATCTTTAAGCATACGTTTTTCC
>JAFVQV010000167.1 GCA_017504645.1 Clostridia bacterium
ATTTATTTTCCTTTTAAGACAAATCTCAGCCGCCTTTAGGACACTTTTTGGTGTGTTTGGATTTTGTGATTGATACACGGGCGGTAATATGATACAATAAGCCCAATAAAAGCAGGGGGGATGCCCATGTTTTCCGAACATTTTATTTGTGCCGGAGACCGGTTTTGCGACTATGATACACCCGTTCCCGCACCGCTGTTTCGCAAAAGCTTTGTCCTGAATGAGATGCCTCAAAAAGCAACGCTCACCATCTGCGGACTGGGCTTTTACGAGTTGTTTGTCAACGGGAAACGGATCACCCGCGGCGCGTTGACCCCCTACATCAGTAACCCTGACGATATTTTGTACTATGATTGCTATGACCTGCGCGAGGACCTGCAGTTGGGAGAGAATGTGCTCGGCATCGTGCTGGGAAACGGGTTTATGAACCCGTTTGGCGGCGCGGTCTGGGATTTTGATAAAGTGGCATGGCGCGGTGCGCCCCGCGTGGCCTTCGCCTTGGAACTGAAAAGCGGTGACGCGCTGCAGATCATCGAGGCGGACGAAACGGTTAAGACCGCGGACTCTCCCATTTGGTTGGACGATCTGCGTATCGGTGCGTTTTACGATGCCAACTTAGAGATCGCCGACTGGAACTGCCCCGGCTTTGATGACAGCGGATGGCGGTCGGCGCAGCCCGCCTCCCGCCCCCGTGGCGAAGCGCGCCTGTGTGAGGCAGAGCCTGTGGTTGTATACGCCGAAAAGCAGCCGATTTCCATTCGCCACTATGACGATTTCTGCTTTTGCTGTGAGACCAATCAGGCCTATCAGCATCCTATCGAAAAGACCCGCGTAAAGGATACCTATCTGTACGATTTCGGCGAAAACAACAGCGGTGTATGCCGCCTTAAGATCCAAGGCCGACCGGGACAAAAAGTGACCCTGCGCTTTGCGGAAATGCTGGTTGACGGCTATTTCACGGTAGGCAGCACTATCTTTATACGAGAAAACACCCAATTCTATCTGGAGTATCCCCAAATGGATGTGTATGTCTGTAAAGGGGATGGGGTGGAGGAATATATCCCGCCGTTTACCTATCACGGCTTTCAATATGTATTGGTGGAGGGCATCACTCCCGAACAGGCAACGGAGGATCTGTTGACCTATCTGGTGATGAGTTCAGATCTTAAAGAACGCGGTGACTTTACCTGCTCGGATGAAACGCTCAATCGCTTGTTTGACATGACCAAGCGATCCGATCGTTCCAACTTTATTTGCTTCCCCACGGACTGCCCCCACCGTGAAAAGAACGGATGGACGGCGGATGCGGCACTGTCCGCGGAACATATGCTGCTGCACATGAGCGCGGCATCCAGCTTCAAGGAATGGATGCGCGGCATTGCCAAGGCACAGCGGGCAGACGGGATGCTGCCCGGCATCATTCCCACCGGCGGGTGGGGCTTTGAATGGGGCAACGGTCCCGCATGGGACTGCGTCTGTGTGTATCTCCCGTATTATTGCTATCAATACGACGGCGACATTGCCATCATTCAGGAAAATCGCACTCTCATTCATCGCTACTTACAATACATTGACGGACGGTTGGATGAAAACGGGCTGCTCGCCATTGGCTTGGGCGACTGGTGCCAGCCCACCTGCGAAGAGGAAACCATACTGTCACCCTTGCTGTTTACCGACAGCGTGATGGTGTGGGATATTGCGCGGAAAGCCGCATTCTTGTTTGAGGTTATCGGAGATGCCGAGGCGGCGGCCTATGCCCATGATTTGGCATCCCGTATGCGGAAAAACATCCGTACACATCTGATCGACCTGAATACCATGACAGCTGTGGGAAATTGTCAGACTTCACAAGCACTCATCGTGGACATGGATCTGCTGGACGAGGATGAAAAACCGCGGGCCGTGGAACGCTTGGTACAATACATTCATGAGCGGGACGATCATCTGCTGTGCGGTGTTATCGGCGGTCGTCATATTTTCCACGTCTTGGCGGCTTACGGCCATGTGGATCTGGCACTGAAAATGATTACTCGCACGGATTTCCCGTCCTATGGTATGTGGGTGGCAGAGGGCGCCACGACACTGGCCGAGGAATTTACAAAGCCGGGTGATCGTGTCAGCTCCCGTAACCACCATTTCTGGGGTGATATCGCGGCATTTTTTATGAAAGAATTAGCCGGATTGCGTCCCAACCCGTATCTGCGCGATCTGCGCGAGTATACGATCGAGCCTGTCTTTGCACAGTCGCTGGCCCATGCATCGGCATCGTTCGTGTCGCCGTGGGGGAAGATATCGGTATCGTGGGAGCGTCAGGGGGAGGATATCCGTTTGACGGTGGAAGCGCCGACACAGATTTACGGCAGTATTCGCGTTCCTGCTCCTTATATGACAGAAAACGGTGTGCGAGAATGGCCGCTGAAAGCGGGAACCTATTGCTTGATCCGTGGATGAAAACAGTACGGGAGATAGTATGAAGCATAAAGTAGCAATCGTCGGGCTGGGGGGCATGGGCACCTGGCATTTGAACGAAC
>JAFVQV010000168.1 GCA_017504645.1 Clostridia bacterium
AACACAGCGATTGTGCAATGAACTGCGGCTGGACTTTTGCTCCGCGGAAGAAATTTTACATATCGGTTTACAAGAGGTGGAAAATACGGTATAATTTAAACGAAAAAAGGCGAAAAAGGAAGAAAAATGAAAGAAAATCAAACGGAATTGTCCGGCGTTGTGGAGCGTATCGTATTTCGTAATGAGGACAACGGTTGGACCGTGCTGGAGCTGGAAAGCGAGCAAGAACTGCATAAAGTAGTGGGAACCCTGCCGACTATACAGGCAGGGGAACAGTTGCGAATGGTGGGCGAATGGGTGGAACATCCCAAATTTGGCCGCCAGTTTCGCGCGCAAAGCTGCGAACATAGCCTGCCCGCTGATAGTGATTCTGTTTTTCGCTATTTAGCGTCCGGTGCCATTAAGGGCATCGGTCCCGCTACTGCCGCCGCTTTAGTGGAAAAATTTGGTAGCGATGTGTTGCGCATTATGGAGGAAGAGCCCGAAAAGTTGGCACAACTGCGCGGCATTACTCTTGCTCGCGCGCAAAAGATCGCACAGGAATACCGCGAGCAATTTGGCTTGCGGGAGGTGATTTTAAGCTTTTCCCGCTATGGCTTAACACAGGCAGAGGCTCTGCGTTGTTGGAAACGGTGGGGACCCGGTACGGTGGAACGCATTAAAGATAACCCGTATTTACTGTGTGCATCGGGATTGTATATCCCCTTTGAGCGCGCGGATCAGATCTGCATGAGTATGGATCGCCCAGCCGACGATCCCCGTCGGTTAGAGGCGGGGATTTTACATGTGCTGCGCCATAACCTCGGTAATGGCCACACCTGCTTGCCGGTGGACAAGCTGTTGACGGCGGCGCAATTGTTGCTGGGGGTCGAGGTAGAACTACTGCAGCCTGTTTTGGAGGACATGCTGCGCAGTTTTGTGGTAAAGCAAGAAATGATAGGGGAGCGCCCGTTTATTTTCTTGCCGCATCTGTACCAAGCGGAAAAATATGCGGCGTCTCGCATCAGTCTGATGACAGGTTTCTACACCGCCATTACCCCGACGGTGGAAAACAACTTAAGTGTGATCGAGCATAAAAACGGTATTTCCTATCACGCTGAGCAGCGCAAGGCAATTTTGGCGGCCATTGAAAAAGGGTTACTGATTCTCACCGGCGGACCCGGAACGGGAAAAACGACCACTTTGCGCGCCATTATCACGCTGCTGGAGGGTTTGGGTGAACGGGTGGCTGTCGCTGCGCCTACCGGTCGCGCCGCCAAGCGTATGACCGAATTGACCGGCTGTGAAGCAAAAACCATTCATCGTTTGCTAGAGGTACAATGGGACGACGAGGATGTACAGGCCTTTGCTCGCAACGAGAAAAATCCGCTGGACATTGACGCCCTCATTTTGGACGAGGTGTCCATGGTGGATTCGTTACTGTTTGAAAGCTTGTTACGGGCACTTAAGCCGGGCTGCCGTTTGATACTGGTAGGGGATACCGATCAGCTGCCTGCGGTGGGAGCAGGTAGTGTGCTGCACGATTTGATCGGCAGTGGAATGCTGCCGGTGGTAGAACTGACGGAAGTGTTCCGCCAAGCACTGGAAAGCGATATCGTGGCAAACGCCCACCGCATTGTTTCCGGTGAAATGCCTGTTCTATCCAAAAAAGACGGTGACTTTTTCTTTCTGCCTCATCCATCTGCTGCTGATACGGCAGAAATGGTACGGGATCTGTGCATCCGTCGACTGCCGACGACCTACGGCACCTCGATGCTGGATGGTATACAGGTGCTGTGCCCCGGCCGTAAAGGTGAGATCGGTACGGCCGCGCTCAACGCACTGCTTCAGGAGGCTTTCAATCCTCCAAAAGAGCACAAACACGAGTGGACAGGAGAGCACGGTCTGCTGCGTGAGGGTGACAAGGTTATGCACATCAAGAACGATTACGATATCACTTGGACGCGGGATACCGGCGAAATGGGATCCGGTGTATTTAATGGGGATATTGGAGTGCTGGAAGAGATCAGTGTTCGCGACCAGACCATGAAGGTGCGGTATGAGGATCGGGTGGCGCTGTACACCTACGACCAGGCACAGGAATTGGAGCTTGCATACGCTATCACGGTGCACAAAAGTCAAGGAAGTGAATTTCACACGGTTATCCTACCCCTTTATCGCAATCAGCGCTTGCTTTGCTACCGTAATTTGCTGTATACGGCGGTCACCCGTGCCAAGACGCTGTTGATTGTGACAGGCAGCCGCGATACGGTGGAGCAGATGGTGGAAAACGACCGTAAGACCCTGCGGTATACGGGGCTTCGCCATTTCCTGAAGGAAGCGGGGAAGGTGTTTTCGTAAATGAAGTTGCGTGATGCGGGAGAATATCTGCTGTGTATGGTCTTTCCCGAACGATGTATTTTCTGTAACGAGGTCATTGAACCTCTGCACCTTGCCTGTGACGCTTGCATGGCAGATATGCACTTGATTTTACCGCCGAGTTGTCCGTATTGTGGTTGTCATGAGCAGGATTGCCGATGTGCAGAGCACCGCCATTGTTACGATAACGTGGTGGCGCCGTTTTACTACAAAGGTGCTGTGCGCAGCGGTATCCTCCGTTTAACGAAATGGGATGATCCGCGGGCGGTGGATTACTTTGCCGCACAGATGACGGCGGCGATCCGTCGCGAGTATCCGGACATTCCCTTTGAGGCGGTCTTTTATGTGCCCATGACGAAAGGGGACCAGCGGGAGAGGGGGTACAACCAAAGTCAACTGTTGGCACGGGAGGTGGCAAAGCGATTAGGCCTGCCATTGCAACATCACCTCATCAAGTTGTATCAAACTGCACCGCAAAAGCAACTTAAACTGTGGCAGCGACAGGGAAATGTGTTGGGTGCGTTCGGTGTCACGCAACTTTTGGAGGAATCCCATGTACTGCTCGTCGATGATTTGCTGACTACCGGTGCCTCCATGGACGAATGCGCAAAGATGCTCAAATTGTATGGTGTCACAACGGTTACGGCATTGACGGCCGCTTTAACCCCTCCTGATAAGGGCGACGAATAAACGCGCCTGTGTTTTTAAAAACACAGGCGCGTTTTGCGTTTATTTGATGGGCAATTCGATAAAAAACTCCACACCCTCATCGGTGTTGCGCACACCGTAGGGCATTCGGTGTACCTGCATAATAGCGGCCACCACCGAAAGCCCGATGCCGGTGCCACCATAAGCACGGGTGCGGGCTTTGTCCACTTTGTAAAAGCTTTCCCATATGTGAGTAGCTTCTTCCTCGGGAATATGCGAACCCGAGTTGTACACTGCGATGCGCAACACGTCCTCGCTTACGATATGCCAATCTATCCGGATACAACCGCCCTCGTTTACATGGTTCAGAGCATTGGTGGTATAGTTGGTCAGTACATTTTCAATCAGTAACGCGTCGCCCCATACATAACTGGACTCGTTTGGCAAGGTGGGCAGGGGTACGCGCCGCTCCTCAAACAAAGGCGCATAGCGCTCTAAAAGCCTCTCGCACAGCGCACGAATGTCAAACCGTTCTATCTGCAGATCCGCCTTGCCCGATTCCAACTGCATCAACATCGTCATACGAGAAATGATCTGTGACAGCCGTTGTGCCTCGTCTTCTATGACATGGCAGTAATATTCCCGCTCTTCCGGACTTCCGGCAGCATTTTCCCGTAGCCCCTCGGAATAGGTCTGTATCAGTGCAATGGGGGTTTTCAGCTCATGCGATACGTTGCTGATAAATGAACGGCGTGCCTCATCCTGACGCTCGCTTTTTTCCATATCGCCCAGCAGTCGTGCATTGGCGGTTTTCAGTTCCGATAAGGTCTGCTCCATGGTCTGGGACATGGTGTTGAGATTCTTTCCCAATTCTGCCAGTTCATCGTGGCCGGTACTCACGTAGCGATCGCGGAAATCCAAGGCGGCCATGCTTTGTGCCATTCGTGATAAGCGAGAAATAGGCCGTGTGAACGAGCGGACCAGCAACACGGCAACCACGCAACTGATCGCCAGTGTTGCCAGCGACGACCATAGCAGAAAGCGATTGGCGATGGCCGTGCTTTCGTGTGTGTCAGACAACGGTATCCGCAGCATCACGTTGATGCCTGCTTGGGTCCTTCCGTACAGGGTCATGGCATCACCGGCTGTGTGGCTGCCGTTTGCGCCGGTGGCGGAACGGTCGGTAACAGTATAACTGTTGTTTGCCATATCCAAGGGGGCAAGAAATGGGAAAGAACCGAAACCGGGTTCATAAGCGGTTTGAGCATTGGTATATACGATGCGATGCTCGTTCCAGATGAGGATCGACATGTTTTGACTCGCCGTGTGTTGCTCCAAATATGCGGACAAACTGTCTCGATCACCGGACCAACTGTTGATGCTTTCGTAGGTGGTAGTGAGGACAGCTTCTTTCTGGCTGCGATAGTGGTCGGCAAACACAAAGCTGTTCAACGTCCAGTTAAACAGCAGTAAAAGCAGGATACACAGAGCAAAGGCCCCGTATATCCGAAAGGCAAAGGAACGAAGAATAGCTGACGGTTTCATATTACGCCTCAAACTTATAGCCGATGCCGCGGATGGTTTTTATCATCTCGCCGGCTTCGCCTAATTTACTGCGCAGTTTTTTGATATGGGTATCCACGGTGCGGGCGTCACCGCAATAATCGTACTGCCACACGCCATCCAATATCTTATCGCGGGACAGAGCGATGCCCTTGTTTGCCATCAGGTATGACAGCAGTTCAAATTCCGTATAGGTCAATTCCACTCGCATGTTGTCCACATACACCTCCCGCGCCAGCGGGTCCACTCGCAGCAGCGAAAGAGAAAGAGCGGGATCGTCGGTATCGGTGTGACGGCGCAACACGGCTTCAATGCGTGCAGATAAAATTTTCAAACTGAACGGTTTGCCTATGTATTCGTCCGCGCCCAATTCAAAGCCCAGCAGCTCGTCATCTTCTTCGCTTTTGGCGGTAAGCATGAGAATGGGGGTTTGGGATACACGGCGGATCTCCTTGCAGACCTCCCAACCGTTCATACGAGGCATCATCACATCCAGCAAGACCAGATCGGGGTGCTCACGGTGGAATTGCTCCAACGCCTCCACACCGTCTGACGCTTCAATGGTGCGGAAATCCTTGATGCGCAGATAGTCCGCAATGACGCGGCGCATCCGCACCTCATCGTCGACAATGAGAATGGTGTACCGCGGGGTAGTGTCTCCCATAATTGATTCTCCCGTCACGTCAGATCTATGACGATCTGTTTTTTATCTGTTGTGATATCTGCTTCGCCGCTGAGTACCGCCACAGTGCTGCGATACAGCAGCAACGGGTCGTCCAGAAAACGGTCGCGAATCAGTTTGGCCTGCAATTCGTCGCCCACAAGCAATGAGGTGGTGAGCATGGGATGCTCCAAGTCGCCGATGGTGCAGGTGACCGTGTAACCGGAATCGGTGGCGTCGATCGTTACATGGTTCTCTTTTTCGTTGCGGCGGCGGGCGAGCAATCGAACAGCAGCAGCTACCGAACGTTGTCGCAGCGTATAGGGAACAAGGGTTTCCAAGGTGGCGGCAGCCTGCCGTCCTGTGTCGGTGACAGTGACCAGCCCATCCTCAGTTTCCGATAGATTATTTAGCCCGATGAGCTCGTCCATGGCGGCGGCCACATCAAAAAAATTAGCCATTCCATGCTCACAAAGGATCTCCGGTACCGCTTCGCGAGGCATAGGCTCACAGACCCCCGAAAGCATATAGCAAATGAGGATTTTTATTTCATGTCGTGAATGCAGACCGCCGGGTTCCACGCCGGCATCAAATGCGTCGCGTATCATAACGACCTCCGAAGTGTATAAAGTATATTCATCATACCATAAATGGAACAAAAAAGATAGTATTTGCCGAAATTTTGATAAAATGAAAAAGCCGCCTGAGTATACAGGCGGCTTCGTGTCAACATAACTTTCCTGTTATTGGACCGGATAACTCGTATGGCTTGACATCAAACAGGGAAAATTCATCGGCAGAATGGGTAACCAGCATGATAAGCCCGTTACGGAATCGTTCTAAAATGTGCTTTGCAATGTCCGCGCAAAGGGCGGGATCCAAGCCCGTAAAGGGTTCGTCTAAAATCAGCAGATCACCGCCATATGCCAGTGCTCGTGCCAGCGCCACACGGCGTTGCATGCCGCCGCTGAGTTGATCGGGATAAACATCCCGTGCGTCAGCCAGAGATACAGCGGTTAAGGCCTGTAGCGCCTGTTCGGCATCTTCACAGACCAGACGCACATTTTCTTCTGCTGTCAGCCAAGGTAACAGGCGATTTTCCTGGAATACCATGGCGAGGCGGGTGTCGGCGTGGCGCTGGATCACACCATCAGAGGGTATTTCCAAGCCAGCGATCAGGCGCAACAGGGTGGATTTTCCGCAGCCGGATGGTCCGGAAAATCCAATCACGCCCCGCTTTGGCAGCGAAAAGCTTACTGAGGAAAGGATAGGAGCGTTATCGTAGGAGAAAGACACATTCTCAAATGTTAGCATGGGAAGTCTTCTCCTTTCGAGTACTTGCTGAGGCGGTTACACGCAGAAGCAGGCGTTCTAAAAGCAGACTGAGCAGTACCACGACTGCTGTCCACGCGAACACCTCCGGTGTTTCAAAATACACCTTGGCATCCTGCAACTGTTTGCCGAT
>JAFVQV010000169.1 GCA_017504645.1 Clostridia bacterium
CCATATAGGACAAGCCTTTCAGCGCCTGTTCGTGCAACAGATCCGCCACAAACACTTCCGTTTCATGGGAGGCGGTGCCGTTGCCGATGGCAATCACCTGTACACCATATTTAAGCAGGAAGCCACGTACAATGGCTTTAGCTTGTTCAATTTTATTATGCGGCGGAACGGGATAGATCACACCAGTATCCAGCACTTTTCCCGTTTCATCCACAACAGCCACCTTGCAGCCGGTGCGGTAACCGGGGTCAAGTCCTAACGCCACACGGCCTTTGACCGGCGGCTGCATCAATAATTGACGCAGATTGGAGGCAAACACTTTGATCGCCGCTTCGGACGCTTTATCCGTCAATTCGTTGCGCAACTCACGCTCGATAGACGGAAAGATCAGACGGTCATAGGCGTCCTCTACCGCGTTTTGCACGAACTCCGTGTACGGTGAACCTTCCTTAACATGGATGGACGCCAGCACCGCCAGTGCCTTAACACGGTCACAATCCAGCGAAACCTTAAGGAACTCCTCCCGTTCGCCACGATTGACCGCCAAAATGCGATGACCGGGAATGCGGCGTAGCGGTTCGTTGTATTCGCGATACATATCGTACACGCCCATATCCTCTTGCAGGCCTTTAGAAACCAAGCTGCCATTCGCCATGCACACCACGCGCAGACGTTTACGGCCACTTGCCTCATCGGAGATCTGCTCCGCCAAAATGTCACTGGCTCCTTGGAGTGCCTCCTCTACTGTGGGAACTTCATCGCTGAGATAAGCGGCGGCTAATACCGAGGGATCCTCCCCGTTTGTCGGCTGAGCATACAGGGCATCCGCCAACGGCTGCAGACCTTTTGCCCGCGCCATAGATGCACGCGTCTTACGCTTCGGACGATACGGACGGTAAATATCCTCAATCTCCGTCAGCGTCATAGCACCATCCAGCGCTACCGTCAACGCCTCCGTCAAAACCTCCTGCTCCTCTAAAGAAGCACGCACCTTCTCTCGCTGCTCTTCCAGATTGCGCAGATAAGTCAACCGTTCGTACAGTTCACGCAACACCTGATCATCCAGCGAGCCGGTCACCTCTTTGCGGTAACGGGCAATAAACGGGATAGTATTCCCCTCGTCGATCAGACGAATGGCATTTTCCACCTGCGCAGAGCGCAGGTGGAATTCGGTAGTTAATCGTTCAGAAATGGTCATGCTTGTAAAGGCTCCTTACTGTGCAGTGGTGCTATTGGTTTTGTTTGACTTCTGTGCCTCTTTGTAGGCATCGATATATTTCGCGATCTTCAGGCCGTAGGTGCCATTGATAGTGGTCATGCCGTCGCCGATCAGCTTCATGGTACGGTTGTAGGAATACCCCGCCTCGGTCACTTCCGCCTCGGTAAGTTCGTATGCAGTTCCCCAATTTACGCTTTTATCCAGCGGGATGAGAATGTAATCTTCAAAGGAACTGTTAGTGGGATAGGCAGCGCGGATAAAGCCTCTACCCATGCACCAAACCGGCAGTACATCCACCGCCGAGATCATGACAGTGCCATCCTCATACTTGGTGGCTGTCACGTTGAACAGCACGCCGTCCTCTGTGTGACCGTTGTCGTTGCAGTTGGTGCCGTGTTCCAGTCGATGTGTATCTTTCGTGCGATCCGCCACGTCCGGATAATCACAACCGGCAAAGTGCCAGGAATCCTGGAAACAGGATGGGCTGTTCGCCCGTGTTCCGCCCGCCATGCACTCGATTTGCTGACCGGAAAGCAGGTTGCCACTGGAATACAAGCAGATGGTCTGATGATCCCCCGACGTGCTGGTGATCATTTCCAAAGGCTGAATTTTATGAGGGTGTCCGCCGACGATCACGTCCACGCCCAGATCACACATTTTCTGTGCGATCGCCTGCTGGTTCTCATTGGGAGATAAGGCGTATTCCGCGCCCCAGTGAATATACAGATAGATCAGTTCCGCGCCATCAGTACGCATCGATTGGATGAGAGATTCCGCATCCGTGTAAAGCGCATTTAAGTTATTATTGCTGAAGCTGTTGGTATTCCAATAGGAACCATAGGTATAATTAAGAAAACCGATCTTGATACCGTTGATATCCTTGATAACATAACGAGAATCGCCGGAATTATAGCGGCTTCCGGTGAAATCCATCCCGTATTCTTTGAGGGTATCCATGGTCTTTTTAATACCCGCCACGCCGCCGTCAGCAATGTGGTTATTGGCGGTAAGCCCCATGTCATATCCGCAATCCTTCAGAGCCTTTACCACAGCCGTTGGCACGCGGAACGGAAGCGAACTATAGGTGCTGCCGGTACTCACCGAGAATTCCGCATTAACAACGGCGTAATCAATCGCCGACACATAGGGTGATAAGAATGAAAAGGCATCCGTAAAGTCGTAGCCCCCGTTCGCCGCATCGGCAAAGGCCTTACGCACGGTATTGTGAATCAGGATGTCACCCGAACTGCCAATAGTTGCCGTAGCGACTACCTTCGGTCCTTCCGGCTCCGGTGTAGAGGTGGTAGTAGTGGTGTCTCCTGTTGATGGCGTGTCTGGGAATAGTTTGCCGCAAGCAAATACCGCGCCAACCACAATGGCGATAACGAGAATCGTCAATAATAATAATTTCACCACACGGCCGGTCCGCGCCGTTTTTCTGTGATGAGCAGGTTTTCTTCTGGGAGGCATATGTCATCCACCTTTATCATAGAATATAATTATTTTACACCAAAACCGTATAGAAAGCAAGAAAATCCCGTGAGATATAAAAAAGCACCCGATCGAGATGATCGAGTGCTTTTGTTTGTGTTGGCGTCTACCTATCTTCCCGGGCCGCTACCAGCCAAGTATTGTCAGCGCAAGTGAGCTTAACTGCCG
>JAFVQV010000170.1 GCA_017504645.1 Clostridia bacterium
ATCATCTGACCCATGGACAGCTCCACGCTGATAAACTGTTTCACGTGCTGTGCCGCCTTCTTAAACGGCGCCACCGGGAAGGGCCACAGGGTGATGGGACGAATCAGGCCCACCTTGATGCCTTCCTTGCGGGCGGCATCGATGGCGTTCTTGGACACGCGAGAGGCGATACCGAAGGCGGCGATGCAGATCTCGGCATCCTCCATCCGATATTCCTCGTACATGGCTTCATTTTCTTCGATGGTGCGATACCGCTCGAAGCGCTCAAAGTTGAGCCGCTCCAGCTCATCCGGCACCAGCGACAGGGAGTTAACGATGTTGTGAGGACGCCTCAGGCCGGTACCCACGGTTGCCCACGGCTTTTCGGGAGCAGGCTTTACCTCCAGATCCAGTGCCACCGGCTCCATCATCTGACCCATGGTACCGTCCGCCAAGATCATCGAGGTCATGCGGTAGGTATCCGCCAGTTCAAAGCCTTTGATGGTCAACTCCGCCATCTCCTGCACGGAGGAGGGCGCCAGCACGATCATGCGGAAGTCACCGTGACCGCCGCCCTTAGTCGCTTGGAAATAGTCCGACTGGCTGGGCTGAATACCACCGAGGCCCGGGCCGCCGCGCTGCACGTTGACTACCAACGAGGGCAGATCGGCACCCGCCAAATAGGACAGGCCCTCACTCTTCAGCGAGATTCCGGGACTGGAGGAGGACGTCATGACCCGCTTACCGGTGGACGCCACACCATACACCATGTTGATGGCGGCAATTTCACTTTCCGCCTGCAGGAACACGCCGCCGATCTTGGGCATCCGCTTGGCCATATAGGCCGCGATCTCCGTCTGGGGCGTGATGGGGTATCCGAAATAGTGATGGCAACCCGCGATGATCGCGGCTTCCGCGATCGCCTCGTTGCCTTTCATCAATACTTTATCTGCCATGACCGATCACCTCTCCACCTTGATAACACAATCGGGACACATCATCGCGCACGCCGCACAGCCCACACAGGCTTCCTGGTCGGTGATCTCGGCGGGGTGATGACCCTTTTTGTTGATCTTGTCGGGGGCTAACTGCAGCAGATGCTTGGGGCAAGCGTCTACGCACAGGCCGCAGCCCTTGCAGTTGTCCGTTTTGAATGTCAGCTTTGCCATATGTATTCTCCTTTTCTCAAACGGCCCGCCGCTGCAGCCGCAACGGGAACAGGTCGGGGATGGTAATTTTTAGTTGGTCGTACAGAGACTCATCCACCGTGGTGAGCACCACGGGCAGACCACAGCGCTTTGCCACCTGCTGTACCAGCGCTTGTGTCGCCAGCACGTCCTCGGCGGTGGTTTCCGCGCCGATGTTGGAATTGTTGATCAGACCGGTGAACGGGACGCCGCCCGCCAGTTCGATCTCCCGCATGACTTCCAGCACCTCATCGGGGGTGCGGGTCAGCGGACGGTAGCCGTTGACCACCATGAGCATGTGATAATCCTGCTCGGCGCGAATGGCAGGTGCCAGCCGTCCCAGCGCCAACGCGCCGCGGTCATCGCCGCCCACGTCGATCACGGTATGTAGAATTTTGTCGTCAGTGATGGCGTACATATCCGGCGGCAGCGCGGGCATATCCACATTGCTGTTGGCGTAATCGGAGCAGATCACGCGAATGCCTTGTTGTTCCAGCTCATCACTGCTGTCTTTGCCACGGAAATACGGGTTGACGATGTCCAGATCGGCGAAAGCCACATGCTCATGCTGCGTTTTCATTGCCTGCACCAGATTGACCGCCACGTTGGTCTTTCCGCTGCCGTAATGTCCTGCCAACAGGACGATACGCTTATTCAGTATCATGCCGTCACCACCGATCACAACTTGTTGCGCTGGATCTTACCGCTGACGGTCTTGGGAAGCTCGTCACGGAACACCACCAAACGGGGGTATTTATACGGTGCGGTATGCTCTTTGACGTAGGTCTGAATTTCTTTTTTCAGTTCCTCGGTAGGCTCGGTTCCCTTAGTCAGCACGATGCTGGCCTTTACGATCTGTCCGCGCACCTCATCGGGTGCCGCCGACACGCCGCATTCCAGCACGTAAGGCAGCTCCATGATCACACTTTCGATCTCGAAGGGCCCGATACGGTAGCCGGAGGACTTGATCACGTCGTCCACGCGGCCTACGTACCAGTAGAAGCCATCCTCGTCCCGCCACGCGGTATCACCGGTGTGGTAGAAGCCATCGTGCCACACCTCGGCGGTCTTATCGGGGGCGTTGTAGTAGCCGGTAAACAAGCCACAGGGTACACCGTCACGCACATCCACCACGATCTCGCCCACTTCGCCATCCGGCACGGGCTTGCCGTCGGGGTCCACGATATCCACCTGGTAGATGGGAGCCGGCTTGCCCATGGAACCGATCTTGTGACCGGCACCCACCATGTTACCGATGATCATGGTGCTCTCGGTCTGACCGAAGCCCTCAATGATCTGCAGGCCGGTGGCCTTTTCAAACTGGCGGTATACCTCGGGGTTCAGCGCTTCACCGGCGGTGGTCATGTGCGGTACCGACGAGAAATCGTATTG
>JAFVQV010000171.1 GCA_017504645.1 Clostridia bacterium
CAGTTATCCGGCGAACGGCTGGCGACTATGGTGGGCACCACCAAGCGGGCCCTGATCGAGAGTGAGGGAAACGGCTTTTTGGAAGCTCGTTTGCAGGAAAACAGCATCGTGCGGGTGCAGGGAGATCCGTCGCTGATCGGACGGTACGCCGCTGTGCGCATCACCGGCGCACGCAGCTTTGTTCTTACCGGTGAGATCGAAACCGTATATTAAATTTCAGGAGGATATTATCATGGAAGCATTATGGGAATTGGCAAAGGACTTAGGTCATGAATTGCAGCACGACGAGCGGTTTATCCGCACGCAGATGGCACAAGCCAAAGCCGACGAGGACGGCGATCTGCAGGCGCTGATCGGGGAGTTTAATCTGAAGCGTATGGCGATCAACGCCGAGTCGGAAAAGGCAGAGGACGAGCGGGACGAGGAAAAGCTCCGTCAGTTGAACATCGACATTCGTGAGGTGTACGCCAAGGTTATGGCGAACGACGCCATGGCGGAGTATCAGGCCGCCAAAGCCGAACTGGACAAGCTGGTGAACGGCATCGGTGCCATCATCAACATGGCGGCTCAGGGCCTCAATCCCGATGAGTTTGAAGAGCACAATTGCAGCGGTAACTGCAGCAGCTGCGGCGGTTGCCATTAAGGATAAGCCAAGGAAGTTGTAAAGGCAGGTGACCTGTATGCCGTCGGTAACGCCGATGATGCAGCAATATCTCGATATCAAAGAGCAACACCCCGGAGACATTTTGTTTTTCCGCTTGGGTGACTTTTACGAGATGTTTTTTGAAGACGCCAAGATCGTTTCTCAGGAACTGGAGCTGGTGCTGACGGGAAAGGATTGCGGTCTGGAGGAGCGTGCGCCTATGTGTGGCGTGCCGTTCCACAGCTGTGAGGCCTACATCGCACGGCTGGTCAACAAGGGATATAAGGTCGCCATTTGTGAGCAGACGGAGGATCCCGCTCTTGCCAAAGGCTTGGTCAAGCGGGAAGTGGTGCGCGTTATTACCCCCGGCACGGTCATTGAAGGAAGTATGCTGGACGAGGGGCGCAACAATTACCTGTGCGTGCTGTATGCCGGTGACGGGATGAGCGAAGCGGGCTTGTGCTTTGCAGACAGCTCTACCGGTGAATTGCATGTAACGCAGTTGACGGGCAACGACATCGGTCTGCGGGTGTGCAATGAGCTGGGGCGATTCTGCCCGCGGGAGGTACTGCTCAACGATGCCGCCATGGCAGATGTGCCGACGGTGGCTTTTGTTAAGGATCGCTTGAGTGTGACTCCCGAACAGTTGGATTCGGAGCGGTTTGATTATACGCAGGCACAGCAGCGCATTTTATCCCATTTCCAAAAGCAAACGCTGGATGAACTGGAGCTCAAAGACAAGTTCTCCGCCGTTCGCGCGTTGGGTGGTGCGCTGCACTACCTGTATGCCACCCAAATGACAGGGTTGGAGCGGGTCAATCAACTGGATGTGTATTCCGATGTACAGTTTATGCGGTTGGATCTGACGGCGCGGCGCAATCTGGAACTGCTGGAGACCATGCGCAACAAGGAAAAGCGGGGGTCCCTGTTGGGCGTGCTGGATAAGACCTGCACCGCCATGGGTAAACGGTTGATCCGCAGCTGGATCGAGCAGCCTTTGCTGCATCCTGCCCAGATCACCCGCCGTCAAAATGCGGTGGCACAGCTGCTGCACGACACAGAACTGCGGGACGATCTGCGAGAGCAATTGACGGATATTTACGATCTGGAGCGTATCATGACGCGAGTGGTGTACGGCAGTGCCAATGCCAAAGAATTGCGTTCGCTGCACCAGACCATTGCTCGCTTAGCACCCATCCGTGCGCGGTTGGGAGAGGCGGCAGGCTGCTCTCTCCTCAGTGAGATATGGAGCAACATTGATCCGCTGGAGGATCTGTACAGCTTGATCGATGCTGCCATTGTGGATGACCCGCCTTTTGTGGTGCGGGAGGGCGGCATGATCCGCGACGGCTACAACGCCGAACTGGACGAAATGCGGCTGGATATGACCGATGGTAAGAGCATCATCGCCCGCGTGGAGGCCCAGGAAAAGGAAAAAACCGGTATTAAAAACCTAAAAGTCGGGTACAATCGCGTATTCGGCTACTATATTGAGATCTCCCGTGCCTATGCGGGAGAGATTCCCGAGCATTACATCCGCAAGCAGACCCTTGCCAATGCCGAGCGTTATATTACGCAGGAACTCAAGGAACTGGAGGCGCGGGTGCTGGGCGCCAAGGAGCGCTCCATTGCGCTGGAATATCAGCTGTTTACCGCGGTGCGGGATACGGTGGCGTCACAGCTGACTCGTATTCAGAAAACGGCGGCGGCGGTGGCAACACTGGATGTGCTGTGTTCCTTTGCCCATGTGGCGATGCGCAACAAGTATGTGTGTCCCGTCATCGATATGAACGGTGTCATCGACATTAAAAACGGACGGCATCCGGTGGTGGAATCCCTGCAGACCATACCCTTCGTTCCCAACGATGTGTTGTTGGATAATCGTCAGCATCGGGCGGCCATGATCACCGGTCCCAACATGGCGGGTAAATCCACCTTTATGCGGCAAACGGCACTGATCGTACTGATGGCGCAGATCGGCAGCTTTGTGCCGGCAGACAGTGCCACCATCGGTATCGTAGACAGCATTTTCACCCGTGTGGGCGCGTCCGATGACCTGTCGTCGGGACAGTCTACCTTTATGGTGGAGATGAGTGAGGTGGCCTCTATCCTGAAAAACGCCACCCGCGACAGTTTGATCGTATTTGATGAGATCGGGCGCGGCACCTCCACCTTTGACGGCATGAGTATAGCCCGCGCGGTACTGGAGTTTGTGGCGGATCCCCGCCATATCGGGGCCAAGACCCTGTTTGCTACCCACTATCATGAGTTGACCGTTATGGAAAACGAGATGGACGGGATTCTCAACTATAATGTCGCCGTGAAAAAGCACGGGGATGATATTACATTTCTGCGCCGTATCGTGCGCGGCCCCGCGGACGACAGCTACGGCATTGAGGTGGCCAAGCTGGCAGGCGTGCCCGATGGGGTGGTCGCTCGTGCCAAAGAGATATTAAGAGAACTGGACAGCGGTGACAGCACGATGTCGGAACGCCCTGCGCGGGTGTGTACCGAGGCGGAAAGCGGACAGCTGACCCTCATGCCTACGGGAGATAACGAACTTATCCGTCGGCTGAAGGAACTGGATGTGAACGTGCTGACCCCCATCGAAGCCATGCAGACGCTGTACGAGCTTAACCGCGAAGCACAAGCCTATTAAAGGAGGGAAAAAACCGTGGCACGGATACAGGTACTGGATAAGCATACCGCCGAGCTCATTGCCGCCGGCGAAGTGGTGGAACGCCCCGCTTCGGTGGTGAAGGAGCTGGCGGAAAACGCCATTGACGCCGGTGCATCCACCATTACGGTGGAGATCAAAAACGGCGGCGTGACTTATATCGGCATTACCGACGACGGCTGCGGGTTTGACCGTGAGGACGTGCCTACGGCGTTTTTGCGCCACGCCACCAGCAAAATTCGTGAGGAAGCCGATTTGGACGGCATTGCCACACTGGGCTTCCGCGGAGAGGCGTTAGCGTCCATTGCCGCGGTGGCGCGGGTAGAGTTGATTACCCGCACCGAGGACGAATTGGCGGGTACCCGCTATGTGATCGAGGGCGGAGAGGAAATAGAACTGACGGATGCAGGTTGTTCCCGCGGCACCACCATTTGTGTGCGGGATCTGTTCTACAATGTACCCGCCCGCATGAAATTTCTCAAAAAAGACGTGGGGGAGGCCAACGCTGTCGCCGGTGTGGTAGATCGTTTGGCCCTTTCCCATCCCGAGATCTCCTTTCGATTTATCCGCGACGGACGTGACGAGCTGCTCACCCCCGGCAATGGCGATCTGCTTGCCTGTATCGGCGCGGTGCTGGGTCGTGAATTTGTGAAAACGCTGATCCCGATGGATCACACGCTGGGCGGCGTGCGGGTGCACGGTTACATCTGCCGTCCCGACGGTGCGCGGCCCAATCGCACCATGCAGCATTTCTTTGTGAACAGCCGTTATGTGAAAACTCGCACGGCGGCTGCTGCGCTGGAGCAGGCGTACAAGGGCTCTGTCATGGTGGGGAAATTCCCCGCCTGTGTGCTGCACATCGATCTGCCTATAGAAACGGTGGATGTGAACGTGCATCCTGCTAAGATCGAGGTGCGCTTTGTCAACGAAAAGCCGGTGTTTGACGCGGTGTATCACGGCGTGAAAAGCTGTCTCGGCGGGGATACCACTCCCCGCCAAGCGACTCTGACGCCCGCTATGCCGGTGGCTTCTCCCGCCAAGATCGTCAATCCCACCCCTGCCCGTGAAACCGCACGGCAGGTGGCGGAGCAGGTGACGATCCCGACGGCTCCCGCCACGCCTGCGCGCTCGATGACGAACACGTATCGCCCCACTACGCCCGTATCTCGTCCCGCCTCTGTGCTGAGGGATAGCGGTAGTCATGGCGGCCATCTGCCGTGGGATATTGTGGTAGACGAACCGGTGGTGACCAAACCTACCGTTCCCGTACGACCTGCGGAGCCGACTATGCCGCCTGCTGTCCCCGTGATCGAGAAGCAGGAAACACTTCTGAAACAGACGGAAACGGTGCGCTATATTGGCGAAGCCCTGCACACCTACGTGCTGGCAGAAAAGGGCGGATCGCTGTTCTTAATTGACAAACACGCCGCTCACGAGCGGATCTTGTATAACGATTTGAAAAAAGCCCAGCGGCACGATGCCCAGTATTTGCTGGCACCGTTGACCGTCGCCCTCAGCCGTGAGGAATACGGTGTTCTCCTGGACGAAAAAGAGGCGCTGACCGCAGCAGGCTTTGATGTGGACGATTTCGGCGGCACCTCGCTCTTGGTACGGGCCATTCCCGCCCTGCTGACGGGTGGGGATGCGGCGGATATTCTGCGGGAGATCGCAGGTGGGCTCCTTTCCGGCAGACGGGAGATCACCACCGGTACCATGGATTGGATCTATCATTCGGTGGCGTGCCGCGCCGCCGTAAAAGCCGGCGATAACGGCACTGCACCGGAACTGGCGGCATTGGCGCAGCGGGTGCTGACAGATGACGACATCCGCACCTGCCCCCACGGTCGTCCCGTGTGCGTGGAGCTCACAAAAAAAGAACTGGAAAAGCAATTCGGAAGGATCGTGTGACCATGACGGAAACGCCCCGTCCTTTACTCGTCGTGGCGGGGGCTACGGCATCGGGAAAAACCGCGCTGGCGGTGGAGATGTGCCGCCGTTTTGACGGCGAAGTGGTATCGGCCGACTCCATGCAGGTGTATGCTGAGCTGCGCATCGGTACCGCTCGTCCCGACGAGGAGGAGCAGCGAGGGATCCCTCATCATCTCATGGGCTTTTTGCCTTTGGGCACCTCTTACAGTGTTGCCAAGTACGCCGCCGATGCCCACGCAGTCATCGCCGACATTCATCGGCGGGGCAAGTTGCCCGTGCTATGCGGCGGAACCGGCCTGTACATTCAGGCGGTGACCGAAAACCTGACCTATCAGGAGCAATCGGGTGATCGCACTGTGCGGGACGAGCTGCGCCGCCGTGCCGAGCAGGAGGGCGGTGAGATGTTGCTGGCCGAGCTTACGGCAGTAGACCCCGACACCGCGGCCCGTCTGCACAAGAACGATATCGGGCGCATCGTGCGCGCGCTGGAAATTTATACGGTGACGGGGCAAACGCTTACCCAACAGAACGAACAGTCTCGGCAGACGCCGTCCCCCTATCGGGTGTGCGGGCTGATGCCGGATTTTCGCGATCGCGCGGCGTTGTATGAGCGCATTGACCAACGGGTGGATGCCATGCTGGCGGCGGGATTGCTGGAGGAAGCCAAGGCTCTGCGTGCCTGTCCCGAAGCGGATACGGTGCGACAAGCCATCGGATATAAAGAATTGTACGCCTATCTGGACGGAGCCTGCTCGCTTCAGCAGGCGGCGGAGGATATTCGCCGTGCCACCCGCCGCTATGCCAAGCGACAGCTGTCGTGGTTCCGTCATCGGGGCGACTATTACCCCCTGTATGCCGACGAGATGTCCGTACAAGAACTTTACGAGCAAGCGGCAGGGCGGGTACAAGACTTTTTAAAGGAGGTCACCATGCTGTGAATCAAGTGCTGAAACGGGTGCTGCTGCTGTTAGTGTCACTGCTGTTGGTGACCTATGCGGCGTTTCAGATCTATCATGCCTTCGGTGTAACCACAGTGACCGAAACGGTGGAACGGACCACCGCTTACTACACGGTGGATACCATGGGCGTTGTGTTCCGTGAAGAAACCGTAATCCCCAAGCAGGGCGACGGATATTTTTTCTATACCATTGCCGACGGTAACCGTGTTGCCAAAAGCGGCACCATTGCCAATGTGTTTCCCAGTTTGCAGGACGCCTTGGGGCAGCAGCAGCTGGATACGCTGGATGAGGAGATATCCACGCTGGCATCCATCAACGCGCAGGGCACTTCCAACCGTGCCAATCTGGCCAGCATCAATCAGCAGATCAACACCCTGTGGCTGTCGGTGGCACAGTCGGCGGACGCCTCCGACTATGCGTCTATGAGCGAGTACCGTACCAAGCTGTTGGCACTGCTCAACAAAAAACAGCTCACCATTGGGCGGGAAACCGATTTTAACGACCGCCTGGCCGAATTGCGAGCACGGCGGGAGGCGTTGGCAGCCTCTTTTACCAAGGCCACCTCTAAGGTTTCTGCTCCTGCGGCCGGATATTTTATCAGCCGTGTGGACGGCTTTGAGGGATTATTGACTACCAAAGGTGTCACCAATGTTACTACCGAGCAGTTGCAGCAATACCTGAATATGGAGCCTGCCACAGTGGATGACAGCATCGGTAAGGTGGTAGGCGACTACGAATGGTATCTGGGCTGTATTGTGCCGCTGGAACAAACCGCACTGTTTAAAAAAGGCTCTACCTTGAATGTGCGGTTGCCTTTTGTTATGGAGCAGACAGTGCCCATGGAGGTGGCGGCGATCAACAAGGCAGAAAACGATAGTGCTGCGGTCATCTTGAAATGTACACACATGTCGGGTGAGCTGTCCTCCATTCGTCGGGAACAGGTGGAGCTGCGAGTGACCACCTACAACGGCTTGCGCGTGCCCGATGAAGCGATCCATTTTAATGAGAAACAGGAATCCGGTGTGTATGTGCAGGACGGCAATTTGCTGAGATTCCGTAAGATCCGCGTGCTGTATCACGATGCGGAGGAGCGAATTTCGGTGTGCGAGATCCTGGATGACAAAACGTATATACAACTCTATGACCGCATCGTGACGAAGGGAGAAGACCTGTATGACGGAAAATCAGTTCGCTGAGCAGCGAGTACGGGATAATTTGCTTCGCATAGAAGAGGACCTGCAAGCCGCTTGTGCTGCTTGCGGTCGCCATCGCGAGGAGATCACGCTGATGGCAGTGACCAAAACCGTGGATGCCGCCCGCATCAACGCCGCGCTGGACGCGGGAATCACCTGTATCGGTGAAAACCGCGTACAGGAATACTTAGGCAAGCGGGATGCACTGCATCTGGATGGCGTGCAAAAGCACCTGATCGGGCATCTGCAGACCAACAAGGTGCGGCAGATCGTGGGGCAGGTGGATATGATCCAGTCGGTGGACAGTGAACGGCTGGCGCAAGCCATTTCAGAGACCTCCCTGAAGCTTACCGGAGGCGCTACCGATATATTGGTGGAAGTCAACATCGGCGGGGAGGAAAGCAAGTCGGGCGTGGACCCTGATCAGCTGGAGGACCTTTTGTGGAAAATCGACGAATTGAAGGGGATACGTGTGTGCGGATTGATGACGATCCCGCCTATTTTCACCTCCGATGCCGAAAAACGCGCAATTTTTTCGCAAATGAGGAAACTGTTTATTGACATTCGGGGTAAAAATGTAGATAATGTAAGTATGGATATCCTTTCTATGGGAATGTCCGGCGATTATGTACAAGCCGTGCTGGAGGGATCCACGCTGGTGCGTATCGGATCGGCACTCTTCGGCGAAAGAATATAAGGAGGAATACAAATGGGTCTGTTTTCGAAAATTCAGGAACTGATCAGTGATCAGGAGGAAGAAACCTTGGAAGAGGGAACGACGGATTTTGTTACCCGCACTCCCGAACGCAGCATCGACACGGATGCGAGCAAACGCAACAATAAGGTGGTCAACATTCACGCTACCGCGCAGCTGCAGGTAGTACTGGTAAAACCCGAGCGTTTTGACGATGCCACCGCCGTGGCGGATCATCTCAATGCGAAACGCACCGTAGTGCTCAATCTGGAATCTTCCAACAAGGATGTGGCGCGCCGTATTTTGGACTTCCTGAGCGGTGTGGCATACGCCAACGAAGGTCAGATCAAAAAGGTGGCCAACTGCACCTTCATCATCACCCCCTACAACGTAGGCATTATGGGCGATCTGCTCGACGAGCTGGAGAATAATGGGCTCTACTTCTGATCGAACATACGAGGACGGCCTTCTGCGCGC
>JAFVQV010000003.1 GCA_017504645.1 Clostridia bacterium
GGTACCCACGGCGATCGCCAACGCGTCCACGCCGGTGCGCTCCACAAAATCCTTTGCCTCGTGAGGTTGGGTGTAGAACTTGGCAGCGTCCTCGATGCCTGCCGCGGTGGCAGCACCCTCTGCGCCGCCCACATGACCCACCTCGCCCTCAATGGAAGCCCCGTAGGAGTGGGCAATATCCGCCATTTCCTTGACCTTGGCACAGTTTTCCTCGTAGGAATCGGTGGAGCAATCGTACATGATGGAGGAGAAGCCCAACTCCAGCGCTTTCAGGCAGGTCTCTTTTTTCAGTCCGTGGTCCAAGTGCACCACCACGGGAACGGAGGCGCGTTTTGCCATGGGGATCAGGATCATTGCCAGATCCTCCAGCGAATTATAAGGCAGCAGTACCTCCGCCGTACCGAAAATAACAGGCGAGCCGGTCTGCTCGGCGGCAGCAATGATGCCCTGCGCCAGCTCCAGCGTCACCGCATTAAACAAACCAACGGCATAGTGGTTATCCCGTGCATCCTTCAGCACTTCATTCATCGTAACCAGCATTACTCGATTCCTCCCAACTGTTTTCTTCCGTAACTGTCCGCCATGTTGGCGATCTCGTCTTTACTACGCATGCCGTCTACGGAATTATCCGCAAACAGATTACACGCGGCGGCGGCCGAAGCAAATTCCAAGATTTGTCTATCCTCCAGATGATGGTAGATCCCGTACAGACAGCCCGCACAGAATGCATCCCCCGCGCCCACACTGCCCTTGATCTCGTGAGACGGGATGTTCAGGGAGGGGACAGCGGTAAAGGTGCCCGTCGCCACATCGTAGCAAAAGCCGGCGTCCTTGCAATGGACGATGATCTTATCCTGCACGCCGCAGGATGCCATAAATTCCATTGTTTTGCGGATATTTTTCATGTTCAGCCGCCCATCGGCATCATAGGGAGGCAGGTCGGTGAGCATGCTGCTCTCGATCTCATTTAAGATGATGTAGTTGCAATACTTAAGGGCAGGCAGGATCTTGGCCTTGTAGTCACCGGTACATTCGCTCACCACGTCCACCGAGGTCTTGATCCCCTGCTCCTGCACATCGTGCAGAAAACGCGCCATGACCGTGCCGTATTCCTCATCTGCCTCGTCAAAGCGATCCAGCAGCAGAATATATCCAATATGTAACAGCACACTGTTGATCGAGGAAAGGTCGATATCCGCCGGTGAGAAGATCGCATTGGCACCCCGTGCGTGGAAGAAGGTACGCTCACCGGAGGGCAGGCTCATCACATCGCTGAAGCTGGTGGGCTTATCCTCCGAAATAGACACTCCCGCGCAGTTAATATTATAGTGATTGAACTGGGACAGCACATAACGGCCGTTTTCGTCGTCGCCGATCTTTCCCAGCACCGAAAGAGGAATACTGCGGTCGATCTTTGCCAGGTTGATGGCGGTGTTGGGCGCGCACCCGCCAACGGCACGGCTGATATCCCGCACACTGGTGAGCATGCCGATCTCGGGATAGCGGTCGATGCTTTTCACAATATCCGCCAAAATGTTGCCCGCGATGGTGATGCCTCTACGCTCCCCCGTCATCAGGTAATCGATGCTCACACCGAATACCGACGCCAACTCGGGAATTTGCGTCACCTCGGGAAACCCCAGACCGTTTTCCCAACGACTGACCGCCTTATCGCTGACACTTAATTTTTTTGCCAGCTGAGATTGGGTCATGCCGCACTTCTTTCGCAGCTGTGCGATGGTGATGCCCATACTTTTGGCGTTCATACTGCCGTCCCTCGCTTCCCTTGCAGTTTCTGTTTCTACTTTTATTATAAATAGTTGCCCGAGGTAAGTAAACCTATGCTTGCAAGAATTTGAGGCGTAGATTTTTGGGAATTTTCCTTAAAAATTCTAGTTTTCGTAGAGTTTTGCCGCTATCCTGTCACATAGGTAGGGCGGCGGTGATACAAAAGGCGTACTCCTGCGGGGCGGTAGCCTGAATTTTGCCGCCGTGGGCAGTGACGATGGCCTTGGCAACGGACAGACCGATGCCGTGGCCGCCCGTTTCCGAGTTGCGGGACGGATCGGTGCGGTAGAAGCGATCAAATATCAGCTGTAGGTTTTCGCGGGTGATGGCCGTTTCGGTAACATTGGCCACCGTAAGATAGATGGTTTTTGCCTGTTGTACCAGATCCAGTGTGATGGCACTGCCCGCAGACGAATATTTCAGTGCGTTGTCCATCAGGAGGGAGACCAGCTGCTCAATGGCTTTGCCGTTGCCCCGCATGGAGAGCATGGGCTGAATACGACAGATCAGGTCTTTCCCCTGTGCCAGTGCCGGCGTGCGGAAAGGCAGAGCCGCGTCCGCCACCACCTCGGAAATGGGGAACTCGATCATGGGTAAGGTATCCGCCGCCTCCTCCATTCGCGCCAGCAGGACCAGATCGTTGGTAAGGGTCGTCAGCCGCTTGGTCTGCAGTTGGATGTCCTCCAGACATTCGTTTTTGCCCAGATCCATTTCCAGCACATCCACATTGGCGTTGATGATGGTGAGAGGTGTTTTGATCTCGTGACCCGCGTCGGTGATAAATCGTTTTTGCTTCTCATAGCTTTCCGCCATGGGGCGGATGATCCTGCCCGCCAAAAAGGAGATCACAAAAAACGCAACCACAAACCCCGCCAGCGCCATGCCCGTACTGATAAGCAAAAAGCGGTAAAAGGAGTCCAACTCCTGCCCGCTGTCCAGAAAGGTGATGCGCACACCGTTTCCCTCGCGGGTGCGGACGAAGCGGAAACGGGTAACAAACCCCCGATCGTTCTTCCGTTGCAGAACGGCTTGAGCATACTGTGCCGCCGCCTGCGCGTCCACAGCCGTAATGCGGCCGGTATCGGTTTGCAACACCTTGCCCGTGTTATCCAACAGCACGGAGAAATAACGAGATTGGTCGGGCAGCTCAGGCGACAGGTGGGGTGGCAACCGATGCCCCATGTCCCCGCCGAAATCGGGGAACGCACCTCGGTTTTGGGACAGCAGGGTCAGCACCTCGTCCGCGCGGTTGACCACCGCGTTGTAATTAACAAGGTTCATCGCCGCTACCATGACCGTCAGCAACACCAGCAGCGAGATCATGGATAGCAGGATAACCTTGATTTTCAGCTTGCGGATCATGTGAGTTCCTCCAACGAATATCCCGCGTTACGGGAGGCTTTGATCTGAATATCGGCGCGGAGAGCGGTCAGTTTTTTGCGCAGATAGGAGATGTACACCCATACCACATTGATCTCCGCGTCGCTGTCGGGTCCCCAGATCTTGTCCATAAACCGTTCCGCCGACAGTCGGTGATGGGGATTAGACATGAGCATCTCCATCATCTGAAACTCCTTATTCGCCAAACGGAAGCTACCTGCGGGAGAGGACAGCTCAAAGGTGGCACGGTCCAGCGTGATGTTGCCCACCGTCAGCTTAGAATCGGCGGCGTTGTGACTGCGGGTGATAGCGCGAATACCCGCCAACAGTTCTTTGGTGTCAAAGGGCTTGGTCAGGTAGTAGTTGGCGCCGCTGTCCAATCCCAGCACCCGATCGTCGATCTCCGCCTTGGCGGTCAGCATCAGCACCGGGATCCCGTTCCCTGCGGCGCGGAGGGCCTTCAGCACGGAGATGCCGTCCCGCTTCGGCATCATCACGTCCAACACTGCCACATCGTAGCTTCCCGTCTCCAGATAGGCCAAAGCATCCTCGCCGTTATACACCGCGTCGGCGGAATAGTGATTCTTTTCAAAAATCTTGAGCAACGCCCGCGCCAGCGACCGCTCGTCCTCTGCCAACAAGATCCTCATAGCGCCTTTCACCTCTTTACGACTCCATTATACACCATAAACATAAATAAACCTAAAAAATTTTTAAAATACTTTATAGTCTAATTAAGTTTGGCATGGTATAGTAAAGCGAAAAAAGGAGGTGTCGGGATGGCTTTTCAAACCGTTTTTAAACGGTACGAGCTGAAATATCTGCTCACCCCACAGCAAAAGGAGGCCGTGCTGCGCGCCATGCAGCCCTACATGCGGCCCGACACCTACGGGCGCACTACCATCCGCAATCTGTATTTTGACACGGACAGCTATCGGCTGATCCGCCGTTCCATCGAAAAGCCCGCCTACAAGGAAAAACTGCGCATCCGCAGCTACGCCAAAGCCGACAGCTCATCCACCGTGTTCGTCGAATTGAAAAAGAAATACAAACACGTGGTATATAAGCGCCGCCTGTCGCTGACGGAGGCCGATGCCATGAACTGGGTATGCGGCCGTACACCCTGCCCGAAAAATACACAGATCTCGCGGGAAATCGATTATTTTATGCGCTACTACGAGGGGCTACACCCCACGGTGTTTCTCGCCTACGAGCGGGAGGCGTTCTACGCCAGGGACGACACGGATTTTCGCGTGACCTTTGACGAAGAGGTGCGCTGCCGGCGGGATGACCTGTCTCTGTGCTCGGAGACGCACGGCACGGCGCTGTTGCCGGCAGGACAGGTGCTGATGGAGATCAAATGTGCCGGCGGTATTCCCCTATGGATGGTGCAGGTGCTGTCCCGAGAGCGCCTGTACAAA
>JAFVQV010000172.1 GCA_017504645.1 Clostridia bacterium
AAGCGCTATTCCGGCGGAGACTATGTGTGTCATCCGCTGCGGGTTGCCGCCATTTTGGTGGAGCTGGGCATGGATAACGAGGCGGTGGTAGCGGCGATCCTGCACGATGTGGTGGAGGACACGCCGGTAGAACTGGATGACCTGAAACGGGATTTCGGTGACTCCGTGGCCCTGCTGGTAGACGGTGTGACGAAAATCACCAAAATGCCCTTCTCCACCAAGGAGGAGCAGCAGGCGGAAAACGTGCGCAAGATGCTGCTGGCCATGTCTCAGGACATTCGTGTCATCATCATCAAGCTGGCAGACCGCCTGCACAACATGCGTACCAACTCCGGTTGGGACCCTCAAAAGCAGCGGGATAAAGCGCGGGAAACGCTGGATATTTACGCCCCCATCGCGCACCGCTTAGGTATCCGCGCCATCAAGGAGGAACTGGAGGACATTTCCCTGCATCTGCTGGACCCCATGGCGTGTCAGGAGATTGAGGACAACCTCAACATGCGCAGTGAGGAACGGACGGCGTTTTTACAGGATATTCAGCAGCGCATCACCGAGCGCTTGGCGGAATACGGGCTGAAGCCCTATGTGTCGGGCCGTGTGAAAAGCATCAACGGCATTTACCGCAAAATGTACATCCAAGGCCGCAACTTCGATGAAATCTACGACGTGTACGCCGTGCGTATCATCGTGGATACGGTCAACGATTGCTATAACGTGCTGGGTATCGTTCACGATATGTTCCATCCGTTACCCAACCGATTTAAAGACTACATTTCCACTCCCAAAAGCAATATGTATCAGTCGCTGCACACCACCGTCATCAGTACCGAAAAGATCCCCTTTGAGGTGCAGATCCGCACGTGGGAAATGCATCACACGGCGGAATACGGTATCGCGGCCCACTGGAAATACAAGCTGGGTATCCAGAAAAAAGATCGTCTGGAGGATCGCCTGGCTTGGGTGCGCCAGTTCATTGAAAACCAAAAGGAGACCGACGACGCAGAGGAATTTGTTCGTTCCATCAAGACGGACCTGTCCTCCGACGACGTCTTCGTGTTTACCCCCCGCGGCAAGGTAGTGAACCTACCTGCGGGCTCCACCGTCATCGACTTTGCCTACGCTATCCACACGGAGGTGGGAAACCGCATGGTGGGTGCCAAGGTGGATGGGCGCATCGTTCCCATCGACTATCAGGTGAAGATGGGCGAGATCGTGGAGGTGCTCACCACCTCGGCGCAAAATCACGGCCCCAGCCGCGATTGGCTGCAGTTGGTCAAGACCAGCGAGGCGCGTAATAAAATCCGCGCGTGGTATAAGCGGGAACGGCGGGATGAAAACATCCAAAAAGGCCGCGAGGAGTTGGAACGGGAGATCTCCCGTAACTGCATCCGCTTTACCGAAAGCGAGTTGCAGGAATTTTTGGAGCAGCAATGCAAGCGACAGCGCTGTGCCACGGTGGACGATTTTTACGCCGCCATCGGCTACGGCGGTATTCTGCTGTCCCGTCTGATCCCCCGCATGAAAGAGGATTATCTCAAGCTGGTGCGCAGTGAACCGCCCAAAACACCCGAAGAGGTGGCGGCGCAGGCCGCTGCCCGTCCTCACCGCCACCACAACGGCGGTGTGATCATCGACAATATGGATAACTGCTTGGTGAAATTTGCCCGTTGCTGTAATCCTGTTCCGGGTGACGATATTATCGGGTTTATCACCCGCGGCTACGGTGTGTCGGTGCACAAGAGCGATTGCGTTAACGTGCCGAAGGATATGAGCCATTCCCCCGAGGCGGCTCGCTGGGTCCACGTGACCTGGGAGGACAGTGTCCGTGAGGAATTCAAAGCGGTGTTGCGAGTACTCGCTACTGACCGCATGCAGTTGCTGGCGGATGTGACCGCCCAGTTGGCGTCTATGCGTGTCATGATCTACGGCATGCAGGCGCGAGAATCCCGCGGCGAGGGTGAGATCCTCGTTACCGTGGGCGTCAACGGCTTGCAGCATTTGCAGGAAGTGATCACACGCTTGAAGCGCATTGACGGCGTGACCAGCGTGGAAAGAAGCGGAGCGTAACAATATGAAAGCGGTATTTCAGCGGGTATACGATGCCCGCGTGGAGGTAGACGGTCAAACGGTAGGCGCAGTAGAACGCGGCGCCCTCATTCTGTTGGGCGTGGTGCAGGGGGATACGCAAGTGCAAGCCTCCCTGCTGGCGAAAAAGATCGCCCAGTTGCGGGTGTTTACCGACGAAAACGATAAAATGAACCTGTCCTTATTGGACATCGGCGGCGAGGCACTGGTGGTATCCAATTTCACCTTAGCCGCCAACTGCTCTCACGGACGCCGTCCGGAATTTTTGTCGGCGGCGCGGCCCGAGCAGGCTCAGCCGCTGTATGAATTCTTTATGGACGAGCTGCGCGGATTGGGTGTTTCCAAGGTGGAGGCGGGTCAGTTCGGCGCGGACATGACGGTGCATATGCGCGGCAACGGCCCCGTCACCATCTTGTTGGACACAAAGGAGTGGGAGCGATGAATTACTGCTGTTTCCCCGTGGGCGCCCTGCAGGCCAACTGCTGGTTGCTGTGGGATGAGCAGAAAAACGCCCTGCTCATTGATCCCGGTGACGAGGCACCCCGCCTGCTGCATGCCCTGCGTGAACGGGACTTGACGTTGAAAGCGATCCTGCTCACCCACGTTCATTTTGATCACATGATGGCAGTTCCTGCGCTGCAGGAGACTACCGGTGCGCCGCTGATGGTGCACGCGGGGGATGCTCCCGCGCTGACCGACGGCGAACTCAGCTTGACGATCTGGCAGGGAATACCCTGCCTGCTTACTGCCGACCGCCTGTTGCAGGAGGGGGATACGGTTGTGGTAGGCGATATGGAACTATCTGTACTGCACACCCCAGGTCATACGCCCGGCAGCTGTTGCTATCGCTGCGGAGACGACCTGTTTGCGGGGGATACGTTGTTCGCGGGCAGTGTAGGCCGCACGGATTTTCCGGGCGGCGATCGAATGGCGCAGCGGGAGAGCCTGCGGCGGCTTGCCGCCCTGCCGGACACGGTGCGTGTGCTGTCAGGACACGAGAGCGCGACCACCATCGGATACGAAAAGTATCACAATCCGTATATGATGGGATTATAAATCATGTATTTATTACTGAAAAATCACGATTATCATTTTGAATTACAAAATATTTGCCGTTTATTTCTGCCACAGGAAAAGATCGTCATAGCGGACAGCGACGAGGGACTGTCGGGCTTGATCGTGGACACGGTTTTGGAAAAAGCGGCGGAGACCTGCCTTACTTGCCGCGTGCGGCTGGACGATTTTGACGAAGTCTTGACCGATTGTGTCCCCAACGACCATCCTCTGTGGCGGGATGAATGTGAGCTGTGCCTGTGCACCCTGCTGTACCGTCTGTTGGTGCGACTGTTGGGCTTTGAGCAGACCTGGGGTATTGTCACCGGTGTGCGACCCGTTAAGCTGCTGCGCCGATTGGTGGCGGAACAGGGGGAAGAGGCAGCTTTTGCCTGGATGCGCGATCGTCTGCTGGTCAGCGAGGAAAAACTTTCCCTGTGCGGCAAAACACTGGAAAACGAAAATCGGCTGCTGGCACTGTCCAAACCGGAATCCTTCAGCCTGTACGTGTCAATTCCTTTTTGTCCCACTCGCTGTGATTACTGCTCGTTTGTGTCCCAAACGGTGACCCGTGCTGCCAAGCTGATCCCTGAATATGTACAGCTGTTGGCACAAGAACTGGCACACACCGCCACCCTTGCGCGGGAACTGGGACTGCGGCTGGAAACGGTCTATTTCGGCGGCGGCACACCTACCACGCTGACGGCGGAGCAGCTGCAATTTCTCACCGACACGGTGGCGCAGGAGTTTGACCTGTCCACGGTGCGGGAATATACCGTAGAGGCGGGTCGTCCGGATACGGTAACAGAAGAAAAACTCCGTGTGCTGAAAGAGGCGGGAGTGTCCCGTATCAGCATCAATCCTCAGACCCTGTGCGATGAGGTGCTGCAAGTCATCGGCCGCCGCCATACGGTACAGCAATTTTACGATGCCTTTGATATGGCGCGCCGCTGCGGGCATGATAACATCAACACTGACCTGATCGCGGGCCTGCCGAATGATACCTACGACGGCTTTTCCCGTACACTGGACGGCATTTTATCCCTGTCACCGGAAAGCGTGACGGTGCATACCTTATCTATGAAGCGGGCTTCCAATCTCAGCCTGCAAAAGAGGGCGGATTATCGCATCGCGGACGAGGCGGTGCGCATGGTGGCGCAGACCGCGGTCCGTTTGCCCGAAAACGGGTATCAGCCCTATTACCTGTATCGCCAAAGCCGCACGGTGGGCAACCAGGAAAACGTGGGCTGGGCAAAAGCGGGGCATGAAAGCCTGTATAACGTATACATCATGGACGAGACCCACACCATTCTCGGTTGCGGTGCGGGGGCGGTTACGAAATTGAAACGCCCGGGTACCGATTATTTGGAACGCATTTTTAACTACAAATTCCCGTATGAATACAACAGCGGATTAGACGAAATGCTGCGCAGGAAGAATTATATCCGCGAATTTTACAACGAGGTGAAGGGATGACAGAGTTTTCGCGCCCGCGGATCATTGACTGTCACACGGTTAACCGCGCGGTGTTGACAGAGCCATATGCGCTCATCGAGGCGGAAGCCCGCCGCTATGACCGTATGGTTGAGGAGCTGGCACAGCGACTGGCAGAACAGTTTACACAGCGGTGTGTAGTGCTGCTGTCGGGACCTTCGGCATCGGGTAAGACCACCACGGCCTTGCGATTGCAGGTGGGCCTGCAGGCTCGCGGCAGGGAAGTATACACCATTTCACTGGATAACTTCTACCGTGGACGGGGCAAAGCCCCTCGCCTGCCCGACGGCAGCTACGATTACGAGTCGGTGGAGGCGCTGGACCTCCCTTTGCTGCAGGAGTGTATGGGTCAGCTCATTGCCGACGGAGTCACCGATCTACCGATTTTCGATTTTCACAGTGGCGCTCCCGAGCCACAGCGGCAACGACTGAGCATCGGGGAGGATTCCGTGGTGATCTTTGAGGGGATCCACGCATTGAACCCCGCACTGGAACAGCATTTAAGCGGCGACAACCGTTTTAAGATATTCATCAATACCTTGTCGCCCCTGTGCGCGGGGGAAACCGAGGTGCTGTCTTCACGGGATATTCGTTTGGTGCGTCGCCTGCTGCGAGATGTGCGAGTGCGCAACAGTTCTTTGGAAAACACCTTTGACATGTGGCGGCAAGTGGTGCGGGGCGAGGATCTGTACCTGTTTCCCTATGTGGACACTGCCGATGCGGTGTTCGATACCACCCACGCCTACGAGGCGGCACTGCTGGGCAAGGAACTGTTACCGCTGTTGCGGCAGATCCCCTGCAAATCGCCTTTTATCGGTACGGCACAGCGGCTGATCGAGGCGTTGTCGGCGTTTGAACCTATGTGGGATGTGTCGCTGCCGGAGGATTGCCTGTTGCGTGAGTTTTTAGGCCAATAAAGTGTTGTTTTTTCTGCGGAAAGCGTTTATAATGAAAAAAAGTGAAAAAGGAGCGGAAAGTCATGGCTATGTTTGAAGATGTGTTGTCCCGCGCCAAAGCGGTCGCGGAAGCGGCGGGAAGAAAAACGGGCGAATTTGTAGAGAATACGAAAATTAAAATTGAGATCGCCGACCTTCAACGGGAGATCGCCTCTATGTATGAGGGGTTGGGCCGCCTGATCTATGACGGGCACCGTTCCGGTGAAAACATCGACGATATGGTAGACGCCTGCATCTCCCACCTGGAGGAGCAGAATGCCTATTTAGAGGAATTGCAGGATCAACTGTTGGATAGCAAAAACGCCGCCCGTTGTGCCGAGTGCGGCGCTGTTAACGATGGCGAGGCACATTTCTGCAGCAACTGCGGTAAGGCACTGTAAAAACTGAGGAGTTTCGTATGAGATCCATTGTGTTGGCATCGGCATCACCCAGGCGGCGGGAGATCTGTAAGCTGCTGGGACTGGATTTCGCTGTATTTCCCGCCGCAGGCGAGGAGCCTATGGACATCACGGTATCGCCCGAGGAAGCGATACTGCGGGTGGCGCGGGGAAAGGCGGAGGAGATCGCCGAATTGTTTCCGAATAAACCGGTATTGGGCGCGGATACCGCAGTGTTGATCGGCTCGGAAATACTGGGAAAGCCCCACGACAGTG
>JAFVQV010000173.1 GCA_017504645.1 Clostridia bacterium
CACCGCTTCGTGCTGGGCACCTACGACTTGATGGACCGCCTGACCAAGACCTTCCCTCATATCTTGCTGGAAAGCTGCTCCGGCGGCGGCGGACGGTTCGACCCCGGTATGCTGTACTATTCCCCCCAGATCTGGACCAGCGACAACACCGACCCCATCGAACGGCTGACCATCCAGTTCGGCACCTCCCTGTGCTATCCCGCCTCCGCCATGGGCGCCCACGTTTCCGATCGGGAGCGCACGGGCTACGAAACCAAGGGTCATGTGGCGCTGTGGGGCACCTTTGGGTACGAGCTGGACCCCACCAAGCTGACCGAGGACGAGAAAACCCTTGTGAAACAGCAGGTGGCAGATTATCACCGATACTACGACCTCATCCGCGACGGCGACCTGTATCGCCTTATCGACCCCACCGTGGACCCCTACAAATGCGCCTGGAGCTTTGTAGCGGCGGATAAATCGGCGGTGCTGGTCACCGCGGTGATCCTGCGGCAGGAATTCGGCGCACGGTTTCGGCTAAGGCTGGCGGGTCTGGATCGGAACACACGGTACCGCAACGAAGCGGACGGAAAGGTGTACTCCGGTGCCCTGCTGATGAATGCAGGCCTTAACCTCACCGATGCCATTGAGCAAGACGGCGACAGCCTCTGCCTGTATTTCACGAAAATATAAGAAAATGAGATGGCGTGCGCCATCTCAATTTTCTATACACAGTATTGGTTCGTGTACAGGGTGCGAACCCCCGTCATGGTTTCACCCGCCGCAACGACATGGTAGTCCAGCCGCTTTCAATATGCAGCAGGCGGTTGGACCGATGAGGCTGTGCCCAAAAAACAGGTGCAAGCTGTTCGTCGATGCCGATGAGAATGTCCTCACGAAAGGCCGCACCGAGGCCGTCTGCCCCGTCGATGTAGGTTTCGATGTATGGTATGTACCGTTTTTTTCCGTCCAGCAGGATCCACCCCCGCTTTACCATGGTGGGCTCTAACGGCGGAAAGGTCACGGCAGCGGAACTTCGAAACGCCTTGGTCACCACCGTGGATAAGTATGCTTCATACAGGTGCCGACCTTGCTCCCACGCGGGCTCATCGGCGGCGGGCGAGGGCTCCAGTGCGGCGACCGCGCGATCAAATTCCCCTGCAGACAGCACTCCCTTTGTCATCAACTCCGATAACAGGGATACCTTTTCTTGCGTTGTCACCACTGCACCCCCCGACAAACAGGAAATATAGTACCTATAATACTACACCTTTAGTTCCTGTTTGTCAAGGAATATAGGAATTATTATTCCTATATAATAGTAAAAAGGAGGAATTAAAGTGCTTGTTTCGGAACTCAAGACCATCGGCAGCAATTTGTACAAGGTACGCAAGGCAAAGGGCTACACGCAGGCAGAGGTCGCGGAACTGGCAGAGCTGTCCGACAGAACCTATGCGGATATCGAGCGGGGGAGCGTGTCCATGCGGGTGGATACGTTGCTGAAGATCTGCACCGCCCTGCACATCACACCCAACGATATCCTTGTGGCAGGGCACGATTCCGCCGTTACCGAGCGGGATATTTTGGAAGCGATAAAGCACTGCTCGTCCATGGAAAAGGAGACCGTCCTGCAACTGATAAGCGTTTACACCCGCTCGTTGAAATGACCCTTGCTTTTTGGGCAGTTCGGTGGTACACTGTTGGCAAATCAGCCGTAAGAGGTGAGTGCCATGACAGCAAACCTGTTGTTGGACTACGCGCGAAAAAACTACCGCAAAATGTTTCGGGAGCCGGACGGTGCTCTGCGGTATCCGTTTATTGTCCCGGGCAGTGTGTATTCCAACTGCCTGTGGGACTGGGACAGCTGGCTGACGAACATCGCCCTGCGCCAGTTCGTAACGGAGGATACCCGCGAATACGAGCGGGGCTGCATCCTGAATTTCTTAAGTATTATGGATGAACAGGGCCGGATCCCCATTGTGGTAACGCCCTCTTTCTCCAAGGAGGCGTTTGCCGCCTCGGGCGAGCGCAATATACACAAGCCCTGCCTGGCACAGCACGCCGCGTTTTTGGTAAAGAACGAGGCAGGCGATGCCGAGTGGCTGCGACCGTACTTTCCAAAGCTGTGCCGCTTTGTGGACTATTATATACACCACTGCCGTCATAAGACGGGCCTGTATTTTTGGTTTGATGACTGTGCCATCGGCGTGGATAATGACCCCGCTACCTTCTACCGTCCTCCCAAGAGCTCGGCGTCCATTTACCTCAACTGCTTTATGTATAAGGAGCTGGAGGCCCTGGTGTATCTGGGGGAACAGCTGGGCGCGGAGGTGTCGGCTTATCGGCAGGAGGCAGATAGCCTGAAAGCGGCGGTGCGAGAGCACTGCTACGACGAAAAGGACGGCTGCTACTACAGTGTGGACCTGAACCTGTGTCCCATTGATCCCAACAACGGCCTGCACGCGGGTGCGCCGCGGCACTGGGATTGCCTGATACAGCGGCTGGGCTGCTGGTCGGGATTTCTCGCCATGTGGAGCGGTATCGCTACCGAACAGCAGGCACAGCGGATGGTAAAGGAAAATCTGCTGGACGAGAAAGCGTACTGGGCGGCCTTCGGCGTGAGAACGCTGTCACAATACGAGAAAATGTACACCATCAAAAAATCGGGGAACCCCTCCTGCTGGCTGGGCCCCGTTTGGGGCATATCCAACTACATGGTGTTCCGCGGCCTGCTGCGCTACGGCTTCGAGCAGGAAGCCCGCGAGCTGGCACAGCGGACGGTGCGGCTGTTTGAGACCGATATCCGCGAAAGCGGCGAGCTGCACGAATACTACCATCCCGACACCGGTGCCCCCGTCATGAACCCCGGTTTCCAGAACTGGAACCTGCTGTCCCTCAACATGAAAGCGTGGCTGGACGGCGAGCCAACCGTCACGGAATTTTAAAAAGAACAAGAGCCCTGCGCGTTGCACAGGGCTCTTACTTATTCCGGATCGGGTTCTGCTTTCGGCAAGCTCCAGTGGAAATGAGCGGCCGGCAATCGCAGTACGATGACGGTGACGGCACCGCCGATGACCGCCGCCGATTCCCCCACAAGGCGCCATAGGGCGATACATACCACCGCGCCGATCAACTCAAAAACCAGCAATAAGGTGGTAGACATACGCGCTCATGCCGTTTAGTTCTTCAGACTTTGCAAAGGCGCGGGGATGCGACCGCCCCGATGAATGAGGCGGGCAGGGGAGGCGGTGTTCACCGGCATCACGGGACCGCCGCCCAGCAATCCGCCGAAGGACAGCTCGTCACCTACCTGTTTGCCGATGGCGGGGATGACGCGCACGGCGGTAGACTTGGAATTGATCAGGCCGATAGCGGCCTCATCCGCAATGATGGCGGAGATGATCTCAGGGGAGGTGTCGCCGGGAATGTTGATCATATCCAGACCAACGGAACACACCGCGGTCATGGCCTCCAGCTTTTCAATGCGCAGGCATCCGCACTGTGCCGCCGCGATCATGCCCGCGTCCTCGGTGACGGGGATAAAGGCACCCGATAAGCCACCCACGTGGGAGGACGCCATCACGCCGCCCTTTTTCACCGCGTCGTTGAGAAGCGCCAACGCGGCGGTGGTACCGTGAGCGCCACAGCACTCCAGTCCCATTTCCTCCAAAATATGCGCCACCGAATCACCCACCGCGGGGGTAGGAGCCAGAGACAGATCGATGATACCGAAAGGCACGCCCAACCGACGGGAGGCCTCGCTGGCAACCAGCTGACCCATGCGGGTGATTTTAAAGGCGGTACGCTTGATGAGATCGGCCACCGCCGTCAGATCACAATCGCCGGCTTTGGCGAGAGCCGCCCGCACCACACCGGGGCCCGACACGCCCACGTTGATGACACAATCCGGCTCACCGGGGCCATGGAAGGCACCCGCCATAAAGGGGTTATCCTCAGGGGCGTTGCAGAACACCACCAGCTTGGCGGGGCCGATGCAATCGCGGTCAGCGGTCAGCTCGGCGGCACGCTTGACCACCTTGCCCATCAAGGCCACGGCGTCCATGTTGATGCCCGCCTTGGTTGACCCAATGTTGACCGACGAGCAGATGTGATCGGTACAGGCAAGGGCTTCGGGAATACTCTCGATGAGCTCACGGTCGCCGGCGGCAAAGCCCTTTTGCACCAACGCAGAATACCCGCCGATAAAATTGACACCCACCGCACAGGCGGCGCGCTCCAAGGTCAGCGCGATTTTAAGGGGCTCTTTTTTCTCACAAGCAGCCAGGATCATGGCGATGGGGGTCACAGAGATGCGCTTGTTGATGATCGGGATACCATATTCCTTTTCGATCTGCTCACCCACCTCTACCAAACGGGCGGCGCGGGTGGTGATCTTGTCGTAAATACGCTGGCAGACCCGATCGATGTCGCTGTCACAGCAGTCCAGCAGGGAGATGCCCATGGTAATGGTACGAACGTCCAGATTTTCCTCCTGGATCATCGTAATGGTTTCCAGTATATCGTGTGCGTTTAACATACTATTCTCTCCGTTCAGATGGTGTGCATGGAATTGAAAATATCCTCGTGCATGGTGTGGACCGACAGGTGCATGGACTCACCCAGTCGGGTCAGCTCGTCCGCGAACGCGGTAAAGGGCACGTCGCTCTTTTCAATATCCACCATCATGATCATGGCGAACATATCCTGTAAAATGGACTGGGTCACTTCCAGCACGTTGATACCGTGATCGGCACACACCGCCGACACCTTGGCCAGAATACCCACCATGTCTTTTCCGATAACCGTGATAACAGCACGCATAATAAAAACCGTCCTTTGCTTTACATGATTTTTCATTATAGCATAAAAAGTTTTAATAGAAAACATTTTCTTTTAGAAAAATATATGTTATACTGGAAAAAATGCGAAAATTTTGCTTCGGGAGGTACCTGAGATGGATAAATTATTAAAATTACTGGATTCCAACGCCCGTTTGACCGATGCGCAACTGGCCACCATGCTGGATATCAGCGAGGACGAGGTGCGCCGCCAGATCGCCGCACTGGAAAAAAGCGGCGCCATCCGCGCGTATAAAGCGGTCATTGACTGGGATAAGACCGACCGCCAGACCGTCACCGCCATCATTGAATTGAAGGTGACCCCTCGCCGCGATGTGGGCTTTGAGGGCATTGCGGAACAGGTCATGGCGTTCGAGGAAGTGGAGAGCGTGTACCTCATGTCCGGCGGCTACGACCTGTCGGTACGGGTCACGGGCCGCAGCTTCCAGGATATCGCCTCCTTTGTGGCGAAGCGCCTGTCCACCCTGGACTCGGTCATTTCCACCGCTACCCACTTTGTGCTTCGCCGGTATAAGGAAAGCGATGTCATGTTCTTAGGCGAAAATCAGGACGAGAGAGGAATCATGTGATCCTATGGACTACCAAACACTCTTTAATCGGACCATAGCTGAGCTGAAGCCCTCGGGCATTCGCCGCTTCTTCGATATCGCCAACGAGATGGAGGAGGTCATCTCTCTGTCCATCGGCGAGCCGGATTTTTCCACTCCTTTTCATATCCGTGAAAAGGGCATCGAATCGCTGGAAAAGGGGAAGACCTGGTACACACCCAATGCAGGTCTGATAGCGCTTCGTGAAGCCATCAGCGGCTATGTACAGCGGCATTACGGCATGCAGTACGATCCCAAAACCGAGGTGCTGGTCACCGTCGGCGGCAGTGAGGGCATTGACCTATGTATGCGTACCCTGCTGAACGAGGGGGACGAGGTGCTCGTTCCCGAACCCAGCTTTGTGTGCTATATGCCCCTTGCCAAAATGGCAGGTGCCACGGCGGTGCCCATCGTCACCCGTGCCGAGGACGAATTCCGTCTGACGGCACAGGCGCTGAAAGCGGCTATCACCCCCAAGACCAAGCTGTTGGTGTTGCCCTTCCCCAATAACCCCACCGGTGCCATCATGCGCCGTCAGCATTTGGAGGAGATCGCCGAGGTACTGCGCGGCACCGATATTCTGGTGCTGTCCGACGAGATCTACGGCGACCTGACCTACGGCGGTGAGGCTCATGTGAGTTTTGCCTCTCTGCCCGATATGCAGGAGCGCACCGTGTACGTCAGCGGCTTTTCCAAATCCTTTGCCATGACGGGTTGGCGGCTCGGCTATGTGTGCGCCCCCGCTCCGTTGACGCAGATGATGACAAAATTGCACCAGTACGCCCTCATGTGCGCTCCCACCACCGCTCAGCACGCCGCCATTGAGGCCATGAACAATGGGGACGAGGACGTGGATATGATGCGGGCGGACTACGATTCCCGTCGCCGCTTTATCGTCCGCGAACTGCGGGATATGGGACTGGATTGCTTTGAGCCCGAAGGCGCCTTTTACGTGTTCCCCTCGGTGGCGGTCACGGGCCTCACCTCGGAGGAATTCTGCCATCGCCTGCTGCTGGAAAAGCACGTGGCTGTGGTGCCCGGCAACGCCTTTGGTGATTGCGGAGAGGGCTTTGTCCGCATCTCGTATTGCTACTCCATCCGCCATATTACGGAAGCCATGCGGCGCATGCGCGAATTTGTGCAGGAATGTCGGGAGAAACGGTCATGACGGTCACAGCCTTGGCCCCTGCCAAGATCAATTTGACCTTGGACGTGGTGGGTCGCCGTGAGGATGGCTATCACCTGCTGGAATCGGTGATGCAGACGGTGGATCTGTACGATGAGATCACCGTCGCCCCCGCCGCCGCCGACCGTATCACCCTGCATTGTGACGGCGGCATCCCCGCCGATGGGTCCAACACCGCCTACAAAGCGGCGGTGCAGTTCCGCGAAGCAGTGGGCTGTCCACAGCAGGGATTTGTCATTACGGTGAAGAAACAGATCCCCTCTCAGGCAGGGCTCGCGGGCGGCAGTGCCGACGCGGCAGGCGTGCTCCACGCCTTAAATGTTTTGACAAACGCGGAACTTACCACCGCGCAGCTGTGCGAGATCGGCTCCCGCATCGGTGCCGATGTGCCCTTTTGTGTTCACGGCGGCACCGTGCTGTGTACGGGCGTGGGGGAGATCCTCGCCCCTGTGACCCCGTTACCCGATTGCGGAATTGTGCTCGTCAAGCCCGACGGTGGCGTGTCTACGCCTGAGGCGTACCATCTGCTGGACACCGCTCCCCACCTGCAGCACCCCGACAGCGGCGGTCTGTCCGCCGCGCTTACGCGCGGCGACCTGAACGGTATCGCCGCCTGTGTGGGCAACATCTTTGAAGCCCCCCTCCACCTGCCGCACACGGCTGATATTGGCACCCGCCTGTTGTCCGGCGGCGCCCTGACCGCCGCCCTCAGCGGCAGCGGCTCAGCGGTATTCGGCCTGTTCGCGGACCTGTCCGCCGCCACCGCCTGCGCCGACACACTGCGTGGGACCTACCCCCACACGTGGGTGTGCCGCCCTTGCAATGGCGTAATCTTGGAAAAATTTGCATAAAATGCGTAAAAACCGTCCATTCTCTAACTGAGAAAGGACGGTTTTGTTATGTCACGATGGCTCAAAGCGATCACGGGCGGCTTGCTGCTGACCCTGCTGTTTCAGTTCTGTGGCTTTGCGGGCAACTGCGACGCCATCCGCACGGGTGTGGTGCGGGTACACATTTTGGCCCATTCCGACAGCGCCGAGGACCAAGCGCTGAAACTTAAAGTACGGGACGCGGTCACTGCCGCAGGTGCGGACGTGCTGGACGGCACCGAGGATGTGACCGCCGCACGCCAAAAACTGGGGGCGGCCTTGCCCGCTCTGTGTGCGGCGGCACAGCAGTGCGTATATGAGAACGGTTATCCCTACGAGGTGCGCGGCGAACTGACGAATATGTATTTCACCACCCGCACCTACGACAGCGGTACCTTCCCCGCAGGCTATTACGATGCGGTGCGGTTCACCATCGGCGCGGGGGAGGGACGTAACTGGTGGTGCGTCATGTATCCGCCGCTGTGCGTGTCTGCCGCCGCCGATCCCGATACCTTGTCTGACACCTTTACCGACGCCCAGACCGACATGATCGAAAACAGCGGGCGGTACGAGGTGCGCTTCAAGCTGGTGGAATGGTGGGAACGCCTGCTGTCTTATTTCCGATAATAAAACGCGCGTGACAGCCGTCACGCGCGTTTTTGTTATCCTTTGTATTCGACGATCTCGATGCTGTTGATGGTGACCGCGGTCTTGGGCTTGTCGTTGTCGTCGGTCTCCACCGCCGCAATGGCATCCACCACGTCCATGCCCGCAAACACTTGACCAAACACGGTGTGCCCGCCCTTGACGCGCCAAGCGCCGTCCAGCGTCAGGTTGCCGCCGTGCTGCTCATACAGGTCCCATACCTCGTCGGGGATGGCCTCGTACACATAGGGGTAATACTGCAGCAGAAAATCGTCCACAGAGCCGTAGTAGGCTTTCACCGTGTCGGCACCGTAGTAATCCACCATCTGCTGATAGTAATCTCTGGCCCCCTGTAGGTCCTCTTCGGTATAGGCGAAATCCTCTCGCTTACCGAACGCCTCAGCATCGCCTTGGTTGATGAAGAACTGGCTGCCGTTGGTGCCGGGCCCGGCGTTAGCCATAGATAGGGATCCCCGCAAATTAAGCAACTTTTTGTCAAACTCGTCCTCAAAATCGGTACCCCAATAGCTGTCACCGCCGGTGCCGTCCCCTTTGGGGTCACCGCCCTGGATCATAAAATCCTTGATAACGCGGTGGAAGGTCAGCCCGTTGTAATAGCCGCTCTTGGCGAGCTCCTTAAAATTCTCCACCGCCTTGGGTGCGGCTTCGGGGAAGAAGCGAATGGAGATATCGCCCATGCTGGTGTGCATAACGGCGACGATCTCACCTGCGACGGGCGCCTCCAGCTGGAAGCCCACGGTCTTGTCCGCGTAGGTATCCGCCACGGTTTGAGGTGTTTTGGCACCACCCGTGTTGCCGTCTGTTTTATCGCAGGCGGTCAGCCCCGCACACAGCAGCACGGCCGCCATCAGCAGGCATAACAGTTTTTTCATGCTCACGCCTCCTTGATTTCGATGGTCTCGATGATCACATCGTCCACCGGTTTATCAGAAGCACCGGTCTTGACGGCGGCGATAGCATCCACCACGTCCATGCCGTCATACACCTGACCAAACACGGTGTGATGATAATCCAGATGAGGCGTGCCGCCTACCTGGCGATAGGCGTTTTCGGCCTCCTCGGGGAAATAGTCCCGCAGTGCTGCCATTTGACCCAACAGTTGGGGATGCACCTGCTTGGCCTGGACGATGAAGAACTGGCTGCCGTTGGTGCCGGGGCCCGCGTTGGCCATGGACAGG
>JAFVQV010000174.1 GCA_017504645.1 Clostridia bacterium
GTTGCGGGATCGATGGGCTGTGACTGATTTACCCAATGGCATTTAATGGTAAGGACATTATTGGCATCCAAATTGATGTCCTCGGGGGCAGCGGTAAAGTACTCGGTAAGAATCTTCAGCTTGGAAATATCCACCTCAAGATCGCGGCTGAATTCCGCTCTGATGGTAACCTGGGTCTGGGTGCAGACGCGCTCTGCAAGCTGGAGCAGATAGTCCCAAGCGGTGGAGTTTTCGCTGTAAGTAGGCAGCATGGACTTCATGGGCTCCAGCTGGGGCGGGAAGTCGATGGCTGTCATATCCAGGGCGAAGGTGTAGTCGATGACCACGGGGGAATCGGGGTCGGAAATGCGGTAGAGCTGATTGTCGAGGGTTCTTGCATTCTCGATCTCACGAATCCAGGCGAAAGAACGGTTGCCCTGGGTTGCGTTGGCGAAGTCGAAGGTAGCTTCGTCCTTGTAATAGAGGTTAATAGAGCCAAATTTTATGATCTCACTATCTGCAGTAGCAACGACTGCTATCACATTGGCCGTACGAATACCCTTTGTATCATCGCCTGTGAATGTCATGCCATCAATTGTTCCTGCGTCAGAAACAAGATCCTCTGTATCGGCAAACAACACGATAGCATCAACCAAAGGAGTAAACGCCACAGGATAACCCTGATACCAAACAGTAACACCAATATCTTTGGGCTCACCGTAAATAGCAGTGATTCTGTCCTCTGCAAACTTGATATCATCGGGAATTACAACGTGGATGACCTTTTCGCCTTCGACCACTTCGTTCACGATGAATTGAACGGTCACGTCGCCGGTTGCAGCAGCGGTAAATACGCCGTTTTCATCGATGGTACCGATATTGGCATCCGAGGTCTTCCAGTATGCGCCTTCGGGGATGACGGCGGCGTTACCCGTATTACTTACGCCGGTTACGCTGAACTGCATGGAGGTGCCGGCGGTGATGTACTCGTAATCCGAGGAGATAATTGCGCTATCGAACGCGGTCGAGGGTGCTGCGGTAGAAACGGCTACCAGAGAGGTGGAGACGCGTCTCTCGTATCCGTCGGAAGGAACGTTTACAAGCCTAATCTCGTCTTCTCCGGCGGGCTTGGAGAGATATGTGGTAGATCCACCACCGTCAAGGTTGACAGCCTGCACACAGCCGGCCTCAAGCATGATCTGTGCGATCTCCTCCATGGAGCCACCTGCAGAACGGGGCAGCTGACGGCCGTCAAGAACCATCATGACTACCTTGCCGTCCTCGGTAATACCGACAGCGATGCGGCTCGCGCGGTTAGCAGTGTAGTTCGCGCTCTTGGTTACGTTGATCTTTCCGTCTTTTACAAGAACCGAGCCGAAGGCCTGAATGGCTTCCTTAACCTTGCCCTCAGCCTTGAGTTCGGCATATTTTGCCTGGTCGCCGATTACGGCGGTGCCGTCCTTGAGGATGGCGAAGAAGCCGGGGGCGCCTACGGGATAATATTCAACTCCCTGCATAACAACAAGTCCGCCGGGGGTTCCGTTGGTGATGTTATAACCCGCGCCGTTGGTCGCTACGATGGGATAGAAGTTTTCCTTGTCCTTATTGTTCTCGATAAGTGCTTCGACCTGCTCGCGAACGCTCTGAAGACCAATGTTCTGGCCTACCGGAGCTGCGTTGTTGTTGTAGTTGACAAGAATATCTACGTCTTCGCGGGTTACGTCAACGGTTGCGACGTAGTATACGATCTGCTTGCCGTCAACGGTCTGCGCGTACTTGATATCCTGCTCAATACCGGGCGCAAGAATCGAGTGTTCGTTAGAGAATACGCTGTAATAGCCGTTGGTTGCAACGTCTCCGCTAACAGTGCCTTCGATCAGCTTGCCCTGCGCGTTTTCATAAATGTAATCCGCTACGGCATAGCAGCAGGCCTGGCGAAGAGTACCATAAGAAGACAAGCCGCGCTTTGCCTCGAGAATGCTGATACCAACGTCAGCGGTGTATGCCTCATAGATCGCCTTGCGCACCGCTTCCTTGGAATCGGCTACCGCAAAACGGTTGTTCATGAAGTACACGGTGCGGACGGTGTCATCGAGCGCCGACGGGGCTTCTTTGGTTCCAAAGTAGCTGTCCATGAGGGTGCTGAATTTGGTCTCGCCCTTTGCTTTCTGATATTCGGAAATCAGATAGTAAGCGTCCATGTCACCCCAGAAGTCGTCCCAGCCGAATGCACCGGAGGCATCAACGCCGAAACAGTGCTTCTGAATGTAAGGCACCATGGATTCCAATGTGCCGTCTGTATTGGCATTGATGTCGTCAATATTAGCCAAACTATACTGCAACAGGTCACAAAGGTCGCCTGCCCAGCCGGACAGGTCGGCGGAACCGGCCGCAACGTAAGAAATATTCATGCAACCGAACATGTGGCCAAAGTCAACCTTGTTCCCATTGGGAAGTTTGAAATCACTGATCACAATGTTGCGCAGGCTCATAACGTCTTTGACATTACTTGCATAGCCTTCTTCACCGGCAACTGTCTTAGCATCCTGATCTTTGACATAGTTGGTAAAGCCTATGATCTCTTGTCCTGCCAGTGTCGTCCAGTTATCATCCTGATACCGCTCAACACCAGTGCGGATGAAGTTAAGCACCAGCTCGCCGGCGTCACGGCGAACGGCGGCAGCATACTCATCTGCATAGATCTCCAGCTGCTTGAATTTGGTCATGAAATCAGTATAATCGGTTACACTGGTCTCTTCAGTCGTATCAACTGTCGTTTCGCCTTCCGCAAAGATAGGCATCGGCGCAATGCCGATGGTCATGATCATTGCCAAAAGCAATGCCAACAGTCTTCTCGAAACTCTTTTTGCCATACAACATTTCTCCTTTGCTGTAGAAATAATTTTTTTGTTTCATTATATGTTAACAAGAATCGGGTTACATTCTTGGATTATTTTCAGAATTCCAACATAGCGGCAAATTGCGCGGAGGCTATACTGTTGTCCGCTTTCTTTTCCAACAAATCCCGTTTGAGGGAAGTGAGAGCCTCTTTGTTTGATACAATGCGGCACAAGGTCTCGTTGATGGCTTCCTGTGTGTTGTCACAGACCCAACCGCAACTCATATGAGTAACCATATCTTTCGAGGATGTCGTCTCGGTGGTCAAGATCGGGATTCCCAAGCTTCGGGCCTCATCTATAACCAGGGGAGCAGCCTCGTGATACGAAGTCATCATGAGCAGATCCGCATTCTTCATATATCGGTATGGGTTGTTCTGTTCACCATGGAAGATAATCTGCGCTGACACATCAAGTTCTTCGACTAACGAGCGAAGCCCTTCACGCTCGCGTCCGTCGCCGACAATATGAAGACGAGTGCGCAAACCCAGCGCATTTACGCTAGCCACAGCCCGAATCGCCCGATCGATCCCCTTCTCTCTCGACAGTCTTGAAACCATCAACACATGAAAACAGTCCACCTCATCATAAATATATGTATCTTGTCCTGCCATCCTATATATTTCGTCAAAACGATGGAAATTTCGAACCGTCACACATTTACCTTTCAACTGGGGGAGTACCGATAACAAAGCCTGAAGACATCCCTCTGAACATGCAACTATTTGATCAAACTGTTGAATTTGCTTATTGTTTTCCAGATTATTCGCACCACAATTACGATAATCGCCATGAAGAAAAGCAATCTTACGTTTGGCGCTCACATGCCGCAAAACAAAATCCTGTGTGCCTCCGTAAAAGGATTTCGCTCTTCCGTTATGCAAATATGAAATTGCGCAATCGTAATTTCCTTCAAGTTCCGGCATGTGGCACCTCAACCTTGCCAAAACCTTAGTTCTGCCGAACAAACGGGTCAACGCAACCAATAGTCCTCGCCGGAAAAAATCCACGCCCCCACATTCTCTCTGACCCACACCAAGATAGCGAAAGAGACCGTGAACCTCCACAATCTTCACCGAGGGGGGGAGACCATTCACATATGTACCGCTTTTGTGGAACAAACAGAGCGTAACCTCATGCTTACCTTCAATCTCCCACAAAAGGTTATACAAACTTTTTTGAACGCCTCCAACCTTCATGTTGTTGTTAACAATAATAATTTTTTTCATGACTATTCACCGTAAGTACGCCAGTGTTTTCCGCCCTTAATGCCTAAATAAATTAATTTTAATCGTCTGAAAACACCTATATCTGTTTTGCGTTTGAAGCGTATGCCAAAGTACAACGCCATAATATACGCACTTTTGGGGAACAAATTCCGAACCAAAACGCCTTTATCATAAAAATATTTTTCGTTATAGCCAAAAAACCAAGAAGATACATCCTTACAGCACGACCCAAGCACATAATCATGAGAATACACTTTAAGCCTATTATCAAAGCACTCTTTCAAAAACAGGCTATCCTCCCCGGCGCTAAAGTCGCAACCGCCTCCGAATCTTTGATGAAACGTAATGTTGTGATCCAGCAAAGCCTTTCTCCGAACAGCTATCCGGTAGGTACCAAATCGCATAGAATTCCAGACGTGCAATCTATGAATAGCGTGTTTCCTTGTTTCGATAACAAACCCGCTTTTTACCATATCCATACCAAATATAATTACATCGGCTTCCGGAATTTGAGAAAACGCATCTACTACACGTTGTGCCATATCGTCATTATATATAACGTCATCGTCTGACATGAGTAAAATCTCTGCACTCGAAGCCATCAATGCAATATTTCTGTTTAATCCAACGCCTCTAGTAGGAGTAGTTATCATCTTCCAAGTGCCATATTGTGTATTCTGATTCACGACTTCCTCACACTCCGCCTGATTGGCGATAACCGCGCCACACCGGATATTCATTTTTTCGGCGATGGACAAATCCCGTTGATGCATCGTTGCAACCAAAACTTGAAGTTTCACGCCTTTTCCGTTCACCTCCCAAAATAACCCTAACAATTCTTCAAAAAGTGATCTACAAAGTTAGCGAATGCTCTTTGTCAACACTTCAAAACTTGAAAACTCCTATGTTAATTCACTCGTCTTCTTCCCGAGGTTTTTCTCCTTCGATAAAAACAAGATTCCCGAACAAATATATATGGGCATCAAAAAGAACTCATCAAAAAACAGCAAATCAAGAGCCATCCAAGGACCTATCGTTCCCACTAAAAGGAGGCACAACCAAATAAAATTTTTGCTACCAAACTTCACATCCAAAAGCATCGTTTTTATATAACAAATAAGCCATCCAACTAGGGAAGTAAACCCCAAAACACCAAACTGATATATCAATTGTATAACCGTATTGTGCGATGCCCGACCGTTGATCAGAATCTTTGTGGCACCTCTACCGAAAAATAGCAACGCCGGTTCCTCTTTCAAAGCCAAAAAATACTGTATCCAAAGGTCAATTCGCTTTGTGGTTAAATCAGACAGGTTTCTACTTTTCAAAATGCGAGACAGCATCATATCCATCAAGTCCGAAAAAAACGTAGCAGAAACCAAAAAACAAACACCCACAAATATTACAAAAAACAATGTTAGTTTTGTCGACAGTTTTCCTTTCTCAAAAAAACACCCAACAATCCAAATCAAAAACGTGCAGAGCGTGATAAGCAAGAACGATTTCGAAAC
>JAFVQV010000175.1 GCA_017504645.1 Clostridia bacterium
GCAGGAACGGCATATCTTCACTGGGCAAAATGCGGGACACAACACCCTTGTTACCGTGACGGCCGGCCATCTTATCGCCCACGCTGATCTTGCGCTTTTGAGCGATGTAGCAGCGGACCACCATGTTCACACCGGGGGACAGCTCATCGCAGTTTTCGCGGGTAAACACTTTTACGTCCACGATGATACCGTATTCGCCGTGAGGCACACGCAAAGAGGTGTCACGCACCTCGCGGGCCTTTTCACCGAAGATGGCGCGCAGCAGGCGTTCCTCGGCGGTCAACTCGGTCTCGCCCTTGGGCGTGACCTTGCCTACCAGAATGTCACCGGAGCGCACCTCGGCACCGATGCGGATGATACCGCGCTCGTCCAGATCCTTCAGCGCGTCGTCGCCCACATTGGGGATATCGCGAGTGATCTCTTCCGGCCCCAACTTGGTGTCGCGAGCTTCCATCTCATATTCTTCAATATGAATAGAGGTAAAGACGTCTTCACGGACGACCTTCTCGTTGATGAGAACGGCGTCCTCGTAGTTGTAACCTTCCCAGGTCATAAAGCCGATCAGTGCATTTTTACCCAATGAGATCTCGCCGTTGCAGGTAGCGGGACCGTCGGCAATGACGTCTTTCTCGTCCACATGCTGACCGACCTCCACCACCGGACGCTGGTTGATACAGGTGCCCTGGTTGGTACGGGAGAATTTCACCATCTGATAGGTGTCGATGGAACCGTCGTCGTCACGCTTGATCATGACACGGTCAGCGGACACCGCGGTGGCGGTACCGGCGGCTTTCGCCAGCACGCACACGCCGGAATCCACACCGGCCTTGTATTCCATACCGGTACCCACGATGGGGGACTCGGTTTTCAGCAGCGGCACCGCTTGCTTCTGCATGTTAGAGCCCATCAACGCACGGTTGGCGTCGTCGTTCTCCAGGAAGGGGATCATTGCGGTAGCGACGGATACCACCATTTTGGGAGAAACGTCCATGAAATCGATCTTGTCGTTTTCAATTTCCAGGAACTCACTGCGATAGCGGGCGTTTACGCGAGTACGGACAAAACGTCCCTGCTCGTCCAGGGGCTCGTTAGCCTGCGCCACGATGTAATCGTCTTCCATATCGGCAGGCATATATACCACATCGTCGGTGACGATACCGGTTTCCTTGTCTACGCGGCGATAGGGAGCCTCCACAAAACCGTATTCGTTAATACGGGCAAAGGTAGCCAGATAGGAGATCAGACCGATGTTGGGACCTTCTGGGGTCTCAATGGGGCACATACGGCCATAGTGGCTGTAGTGAACGTCACGCACCTCGAAACCGGCGCGGTCACGCGACAGACCGCCGGGGCCCAGCGCCGACAGACGACGCTTGTGGGTCAACTCAGACAGCGGGTTGTTCTGATCCATGAACTGCGACAGGGGAGAGGAGCCGAAGAACTCTTTGATGGCCGCCACTACGGGACGGATGTTGATAAGCGCCTGAGGCGTCAGGGTATCCATATCCTGCGCCTGCAGGGTCATACGCTCACGGATAACGCGCTCCATGCGGGAGAAACCGATGCGGAACTGGTTCTGCAGCAGCTCACCCACCGAACGGATACGACGGTTGCCCAGGTGGTCAATGTCATCGGTGGTACCGATGTCGTGACCCAGGCAGCACACATAGTTGATAGACGCGAGAATGTCGTCCACGATGATGTGGTTGGGGATCAGCTCGGCGGCACGCTCAATCAGCGCGTCGATCAGCGCTTGCTCGTCGTCACCGGCAGCCTCCAGGATCTCCTGCAGCACGGTGAAACGCACATGCTCGTTAACGGTCTTGCGCACGGCCTCGTACACCGACTCGCTGACATAGCAGGACAGGTCCACCATGCCGTTACCGACGATCTTCACCTCGTGCACATCGCCGTGGTCCTCCACGTTGACATATGCCACGCACACACCGGCATTCTCGATCTCGATAGCACGGTCGCGACGGATGACTTCACCCTCCTCGGCGAGGATCTCGCCGGTGATGGGGCTGACGATGGGACGGCTCAAACGGCAGCCGGCAAGACGGCCGGAGACGCCCAACTTCTTATTGTATTTATAACGGCCCACGCGGGACAGATCGTACCGACGGGGATCAAAGAACAGGCTTTCCAGATGCTGCTGAGAGCTTTCCAGCGTCAGCGGCTCACCGGGGCGCAGCTTGCGGTACACTTCCAGTAAGGCTTCCTCGGTGTTCTTGGTGGTGTCCTTCTCAATAGTGGCAAGAATGCGAGCATCCTCACCGAAGAACTCCAGCAACTGTGCATCGGAGCCCAGGCCCAGCGCACGGGCAAACACCGTGACGGGGATCTTACGGTTCTTATCGATGCGGACATAGAATACATCGGAGGAATCGGTTTCGTATTCCAGCCAAGCGCCGCGGTTGGGAATGACCGTGGAGGTAAACAGCTTCTTACCCGTCCCGTCGTAGCTCATACCGTAGTACACGCCGGGGGAGCGCACTAACTGAGAGACGATCACACGCTCAGCGCCGTTGATAACGAAGGTACCGCTTTCGGTCATGATGGGGAAATCACCCATAAAGACCTCGGACTCCTTGATCTCTCCTGTTTCCTTATTAATAAGACGTGCGCGCACGCGCAAGGGTGCGGCGTAGGTCACGTCACGCTCTTTACATTCCTCTACGGTGTATTTCGGAGTTTCGTCCAACCGGTAATCGATGAATTCCAACACCAGGTTTCCCGAATAATCCGTGATTGCCGTGGCGTCGTTGAAAACATCCCGCAGTCCCTCCTCCAGGAACCACTGGTACGAGTTTTTCTGCACCTCGATGAGGTTCGGAACATCCAGTACCTCATTGATTTTGGCGAAGCTCATACGCTCAGTCTTTCCCAACTTGACCGGTTTGATATTGACCATAGGCTTCCATCACTCCTGTTCTATTTTCTGCCTGCCGCCGAGGCGGCAACGGGTGGTTACGGCGGAATGAAGAGATTGCGAAAAAAGTCTTGCATTTTTACGGCAAATGTGGTACACTATTTGCAGTAATCGCCTATCTCCCCATGATGATACAGTATACTATCATACAGGATTTTCCGTTTGTTGTCAATGCGTTTTTAGAAATTGGCAGCTTTTTTTATGCTTTTTTTCGGATTTTTGAAAAAAAGTAAAAAAAGTCACGGATTGTGTGAGCA
>JAFVQV010000176.1 GCA_017504645.1 Clostridia bacterium
CCTGTGCAGAGCCCTGCTTGGTGGTTCTGGCGGTGAAGGATGCCAGTTCTTCGGGGGTCATTTGTGCTACCAACTGTTCCAGTGTGCCTTTGCCGCTTTTTACATCCGCAAAGGTGACAAGTTCGCCATCGTTAACGGCAAGCGCCTGCCCCGCAAACGGATCGGTATGTAGCTTGGCAGTACCGGTAGGCAGTGCCTCGTAGCTGCCGTCTGCCAACAGGCGTTTTTCCAGTGCCAGCGGACCCGCCTTGGCGGTAAGCTGTTGCGTTACCGTTAGTTCGGCTACGGTGTAAGTGCCCGCTTCGCGCACCTGCTTGACAGAGGTGCCCACGTATACGGTGTAGTCCCCCGCTTCCAGCACCCACGCCGATCGTTTGCCGGTGGCGCCGGTGTCGTCGTAGGAGGCCATGTCCTTAATAGCAAAGGTGATCGTCAGCACCTGCGAGGCACCGGGTGCCAGCAGGTCAGTCTTAGCAAAGCCTGCCAGTTCCTTAGCGGGTTTGCCAAGCTTGCCCTGCGGCGCAGAATAATACACCTGCAGGATCTCTTTGCCCGCCGCGCTGCCCACGTTGGTTACCTTGGCGCTGACAGTGATGCAATCCGCATCGGATAAGTAGCAAACATCGGAAATATCGAATGTGGTGTAGGACAGACCGAAACCAAATTCGTAATTGACATCTTTCTTAAAGGTCTCAAAATAGCGGTAGCCTAGGAAGATGTCCTCGGTGTAGCCGGTGTACGCATGTTCGAAGAAGCCCTCGGTGGTGGGATAGGCTTCAATGGCTGCCGCTGTCTGCGTCAGCTTACCGCAGGGGTTGGCATCACCGGTAAGGAGGTTGGCAATACCGCGGGGGCCCAAATGACCGCCGTACCACGCGAACAGCGCTGCATCTGCTACCTGTTTGCCGTCGATGCCGTCTTTTATCCATGTCGTATCCATCAAATTACCCGTGTTCGTAACCACGATAACCTGATCGAACGTTGCTTTCAATCGTATCAGAAGCTGCTCTTCTGCGTCGGACAAATACCATTCGCCCTTGGCTATGGCATTGTCCGGTTTATTTTCTAAGCCCAGCCAGCCCTCTTCCTCGCCGCTTTCGCCCTCAAAGCGGGACATGAAATAGATCGCTTTGCGGACACCCGCGGCTTTGGCGGCTGTCATATCGTCGTCGGTAGGAATGTATTCCAGAGGGTCTTTTTCGTAATTATCGGAAATTTTTGTGTAAAATTTGAATTTTCCCGCTTCGGCTTTTAATTTCAACTGCTCCAGCGGGGAGGTGCCGATCAGCGACCAAACCGTGCCGGAGCCGGCTCCGCCGGGATAGTAGCCGTATTTGCTTTTGTAGTTCTCGTACAGCTGGCGGGAACCAAACACGGCAATGTGATCGTCGGATGTGAGGGGAAGCGCCCCGTTATCGTTTTTGAGCAAAACCGCGCCCTCTTCGTTGGCCTTGAGAGCCGCTGCATCCGTTTCCTCCCGCAGAAAGGCGGTATGAGGGTCGATCGTACCTGCAGAAAAGATCGGCGACCACACACGGTCATTGACTGCTGTTTTATTAGGAGTTCCCATCTCCGTACACACCTTTCTAAAGTCCCTCCCGATGGGGCAGAACGGCCTTTACCGTTCTGCCCCATCGGTTCAAGGGGTCATGTTATTGTTCGGTCGTTTCGGTAGTTTTGCGTTTTTTCAGGATGAAGAATACTGCCACGCCTGCACCGGCGCAAACCACCACTGCCAATACGATCCACAGCCACGAAAGATTGGGGCCATTCGGATCGGTGTTGGCACCGGCGTTGGGATCCTGCGGGTCGTTATCGCTATTACCATCGTTGCCGCCGACATTGTCATTACCGGTGTTGCCACCATCGTTCGTGACGTTGGTGGAGGGTTCGGTAACTGTGCTGCCGTCAGCATTGGTGACATTGCTACCGTCGGGATTAGTCACGGCGATATTGCCGCCTGCAGTGGTTCCGTTATCGGCGTTGCCGCTATTGCCACTGTTGCCACCGTTGTTACCTGTTGTGGTAGAGGAGGTGCCGCCCGAGCTGTTGCCGCTGTTCGAAATAGCAGAACGAGTGGTATCCTTTACCCAGGTATAGCTGATAGGCTTCTGTGTACGCACCAATGCCTGTAGCACATACTTCGCATTGGCTTCTAATAATTGACGGGAAACGGTGCCGTTGCCGTACGCAGCTATCACTTTTTCGGCACTTTTGTTATTTTCCGGTTTGCCCATACGGATGTTGGTGCCCGACAGAAGAGCACTCACCGTGTCACCGGCATCACCCAGATCGTCCCAGTCGGTCATAAACATGCCGTCCCAGCCCCACTCTTTGCGGAGGAGGTTGATCTGCAAGGGCTGGATGGCATTTAAGTCATAGCCGTTTAGACGATTATAGCCCGTCATAATGCTGCCGGGATTTACAGTCTTGATGGCGATCTCAAAGCCCTTGAGATACAACTCCCGCAGGCAACGCTCAGACATACGGCTGTCGTTGCCGCCGCGGTTGGTCTCTTTATTGTTCGCCGCCAAGTGCTTGAGAGCCACCACGGCCCCCTGCGCCTGTGCGTTCGCCGTAGAGGTGGCGCAGAACAGACCCGAGATCAGGGGATCTTCGGAATAGTACTCGAAGTTACGACCGCCCAAGGGGTTACGCTGCAGGTTCAGTGCGGGAGCCAGCCAGAAGGTGGAGCCGAGTTTCTTACAATACTTGCCGGCGATGGTGCCCAGATTGGCAGCATGATCCAAATTCCACGAGCTGGCGAGACAGGTTTCGCTGGGGAAGGAAAATTGACTGGTATCGGGACCAGCAGGGCCGTCCAAGGTCTTGCCAATGGGGATGCCGTATTTGTCGGAAGCGGCACCGGCACCTACACCGGAGCCTTGCGCGGCACCGCTGGTAACGGTCAGGTGAGTAAAGGCACCCAATTCCTCAATCGACATCTGTGCCACCAGCTGATCCAGCGTGTTTTTGCCGCTGACAACATCCGCAAATTTCACAGTACCGTTGGCTTTAGTTGCCAAGGCGTTGTTCTTTGCGTAATCCACAGGAGTCTGTTTCGTGCCGGTGGTCAGCGTCTCATACTGGCCGTTTGCCAGCAACCGCTTAGTGAGATCCAGCGGACCTGCCTGCGCGGTGCACTGCTCCACCACTTTCAAGGACGAGACTTTATAGGTACCCGCCTTTTGCACATTTTTAACGGAGTTGCCGATATAGACGTTATAATCGCCCGCCTCCAAGACCCAAGCCGATTTTTTGCCGGTTTTGCCGGTATCGTCATAGGAGGACATATCGTTGATGGGAAACTTGATGGTCAGCGTTTGAGCTTGACCGGGTTTCAGCGTGTCGGTCTTGGCGAAGCCTGCCAATTCCTTAGCGGGTTTCCCCAGCTTGCCCTGCGGTGCAGAAAAATACACCTGCAGGACTTCCTTGCCCGACGCGTTACCGGTGTTGGTCACCTTAGCGCTGACAGTGATGTGGGTGTTATTCGAAGAGTATTTGACATCGGACATGCTGAAGGTCGTATAGGACAGACCGAAGCCAAACTCGTAATTGACTGCTTTATTGAAGGTCTCGAAATACCGATAGCCCATGAAGATATCTTCGCTGTAGTTGGTGTAAGCCTGCTCGAAAAAGCCTTCCGTGGTGGGATAGTTCTCGATGGGCGCTGCGGTTTGTGCCAGCTTACCCGACGGGGTAGCATCGCCCGTCAGCAGATTGGCAATGGCCTTAGGGCCCTGATGACCGCCGTACCAGGCAAACAGCGCCGCATCCACCACCTGCGTACCGTCGATACCGTTCTTGATCCAGTTGGTGTCCATCAGGATGCCGGTGTTGGTCACGACAATAACCTGGCCAAAGGTGGCGTTCAGCTTGGTGAGAAGTAACTTCTCTTTCGTGCTGAGGCGCCAATTGCCGGGTGCGTCGGCATTATCCGCCATGCCATCCTCATCGCCGTTTTCACCCTCGTAACGGGAGATGATGTAGACGGCCTTATTGACGCCTGCCTTTTTGGCGGCATTCAGATCTTTGTCGGAGGGAGTATAGCTGGATTTCTTGCTTTTGTAATTTTCGGAAATAGTCGTATACAGCTTAAATTTACCGGCGTCTGCCTTTGCTTTGATCTGCTCATAAGGCGAGGTGCCGATGTTGCCCCAGACGGCACCGGAGCCGGCACCACCGGGAATATATGACCATATTTCATATGATGGATCTTTATCGGTAGGCTTTCCGTAAAATTGGCGGGAACCGAAAACAGCAACATGGTCGGTTGTTTTTAAGGGCAGTGCGGCGTTTTCATTTTTCAGCAGCACCGCGCCTTCTTCAGCCGCGGCCAAAGCGGCAGACTCATATTCCGCTTTGGAATAATCGCCTTTACGGCTGACTGTGCCGGATGAAAAGATCTGCGAATAGGTACCGCTGTCTACCGCGCCTGCATAGGCCGTCGTAGACAGCATGGTTGCCATAAATACTGCCACGCACAGGCCGGCACATACTTTTTTAATGGTTAAACGCATGGTAGTCTCCTCCTTGAGAGATAAATTTAAACTTGGGTTCCTCACCGAACAAGGATATTTGCCCTTGATGCCACCCCCTACGGAATAAAGGATGCATGCGTAGGGGCGCCCATTTGTCACCCGCATCGTTCTTCCGCTGAGAACAAGTAATACGAAAGCGGGAGAAGCACACTAAGGCAGGCGGCTTTCGCCGCGCTGCCCGTGTGCACGAAAGGAGAATCAGTCGATGTAGTAAATCTTAGCGTTTGTATCTCCCAAATGGGTAGCAATACTTTGAGCGGCGTTGTCGTCGAACGCCAGACGGACATCGCCGAGAGCGGGACCAAGGGAGGTATCACCGCTGCGTTTTTCCTGCACGAAGGTGTTACCCTCAAAGGTGGACTGGAAACAGCACAGGAGAGATTGCACGCCGCGCTCGAAAATGTTGTTCTTTGCCACAAAGTTGGTCATCTGTCTGCCACCAAACATATGGGACGAGTTGACCTGGTCGGGACGCTGCTTGCCCCAGCCGTAACCGGCAAAGCGCATGATATTGTTCGAAAATTCGATGTTATCCTGCGTATTGTCGGTGCCGTGACCGTTCCACATTTCGGTGGAGTACCAGTTGTACTCCAACAGGCAGTTGAGCATTTTAATGTTGCGCTCGGGGCCGCCGCAGGAACTCTGGAAAGTAAAGCCCGTGTCGTAGCACTGGTAGATCCAGCAGTTATCCACCAACACGCCGTCACAATCCGCCCAGAACTCAATGGCATTGCCGTAGCGCACGTCCTTGCTGAGGAACGAACCGCCGATCCATCCCATCTCGCAGTTGATGATGGCGATGTTCTTGGTACCGCCGCCCTGAATGCCGTGACCGCCGCCGTACTTGATGCACAGGTTATCGATCGTCACGTCGTGATTTTCCGAAATGCTGATGACCACATCCCGTTCGCCGGCTTCGATGCTGTCATACAGGTCAGCGGGGTTGCCCTTATCCATGTACAGGTACAGCACGCCGTCCTTGTAGAAGAAATCACCGTTGTGACAGCACTCCCGCAGGCTGTAGCGCATCTTTAGGCCGACTTCTTTGCCGTGGTCGAACACCACATGGCCCACGTCGATGTGGAAGCCGGTGGTGTACCATACGTTTTCGATGGCACTCTTTTCCCACGGGGTCTCCGCCAGATTGCGATGGGAGCCGTAAATGCAGGGCTTATCGCCTTCACCGTAGGCACCGTAGTACACACCACTGATGGCGCGAATGGTGCCGCGATAAACGCCGCCGCGCTCAAACAGCACCGCGTCCCCCGCCTTGATATCCGCAGCGTGGGCAGCAAGGCCCTTGAGAGTCTGCCAAGCGGTGGCGGGCGTTTTGCCGTCCGCCTCGTCGTTACCGCTTTCCGAGACATACCAGTGATCGCCGGCAACGTTTGGCTCGGTCACCGTGTTGAGGATCTTTTCGCGCAGGGCATCGGCCTCGGCGTCAAACATGCCGGGAACACGATTGAACCATTCCGCCGTATTGGCGCCGGCGGCGGGTTTGTCAAATTGTTTTGCGCACATAGTTGTTCTCCCTTATCAGTCGGTGTAATAGTGTACCGTGGGATTAGGATCCACGTATTGCTTCAGATTGGCCTCCACGCTATCATCAAACGCCAGATAACCGTTGGAATACAAGCCAAGAGAGCCTACTCTGGTGGTCTTCTCCTGTGCGTAGGTGTTGCCGTTGAAGCCCTTGACAGCACCGTTTATCAGATGGTGCATACCCTTGTCGAAGATGTTGTTGGTAGCCTTGAAGTTGGTCATTTGCACACCATTGAACAGATGGGAGGAGTTTGCCTCGTCAGCATCAGGGCGCTGACCGCCGTAGTTGCTCCAGCCATAGCCGGAAAAGCGCATGATGTTACCGGAGAACTCGATGTTATCCATCGTGTTGTTGATGGTGCAAGAGTTCCACATCTCGGTAGAATACCAGTTGTACTCCAACAGAGTATTTGTCAGCTTGATGTTGGTTTGTGAACCATCTTCGTTTCCGCTTCCCTGTGCTGTAAAGCCTGTGTCGTAGCACTGATAGATCCAGCAATTATCCACGGTAATATTATCGCACTTGTTCCAGAACTCAATGGCGTTGCCCAAACGAACTTGCTTCAGTTCATTCTGAAGCGAACCGCCGATCCAGCCGATCTCACAGTTTTTGATGGTGATGTTCTTGTTGTTACAGCCGCCGATGCCGTGAACGCCGGTGTACTTCAAGCAAAGATTGTCGATCGTGGTGTTGGTGCAGTTGTCAAGTCGGATCAGGTTGTCCTTTTCACCGATCTCGATGCTTTTATACACCGTGGAAGGATTGCCCTTATTACAGTACAAATACAAGGTTTTTGTAGAGGTATCATAATAGTATTGGGTGTTCTTGCTCAAACGGCCTTTTTGGAAGGAACGGATACCGACGCCTTCACCGTGGTTGAATACCACGATACCTGCATCGGAGGTAAAGCCGGTGGTGTACCACACGTTCTTTTTGCTGTCCTGCCTCCAGGTGGCTTTCGCCCAGTTCTGCGAAGAGCCGTAGATGCAGGGCTTGTCACCACTGCCATAAGCACCGTAGTACACGCCGCTGATGGCTTTGAAGGTGCCGCGATAAACGCCGCCGCGCTCGAACAGCACCGCGTCCCCCGACTTGATCTTAGAAACGTTGGCAGTCATGCCCTTAACGGTCTTCCAAGCCGTGTTCTTAGACTTGCCGTCGGCACTGTCGTTACCGTTTTCGGAGATATACCAGGTGGTACCGCTGACGGTAGGCGTAGAGGTGGCGTTCCATATCTTCTTGCGCATGGCGTTTGCCTGCGCGTCATAATTACTCGTCATGGGAAACAGTAACGCCGCGGTGTTCACGCCGGAAGCCGGCTTGTCGTAGCTGGCAGCCGTATCCGTCTTGGTAGTCGTTGCAGAGGAAGGCTTCGACGTGGTAGCCGAGTCCTTCGACGGCGCTGTGGTGTTGTTATGGTTACCGTTATTGGTACCGGCGGTATTACCGTCCTTGGTAGTGGTAGCCCCGTCAACCGTGCTGCCGGTGGCGTTACCATCGGTGGTGGCATCCCCTGTTCCGTCAGCCGCGGTAGTAGTGGCTACCGTGTCACCACCGGTAGTGGTGGTGACGCCGGTATCATCCTTGGGATTACAGCCTGTCAGCAGCACTGCTGCGGTAAGCAGCAGTGCCAGCAGGCAATAGGAAAATCGTTTCATGATTTGTTCCTCTCTTTCTGTGCAGCTTTAGCAGAGAAGGGTGATTTTTATTGTCCGATCAAGTTGTTCTGTGCTTTATTGGCAGACTCTACCGCACTGTCCAGCAACGGGCTGACCGAGTCGAAGTAGGTCTTCAGCTGTGCAGCATCCTGGGCCATGGCATTGAACGTGAACGGGGTGTCACCGTTACTCATAACGCGGTTGGAGTGAGGCAGCGTATAAACGCCGCGCGCAATGGCGTAGTTGACCGCCTCTGCGGCTTTGGAATCGCAATACACTTCATCCATATCGTAGCTGCTCTGATCCAGGATCCAGCGCAGCAGATAGGGGACCGCTTTCGGGTTCTTCGCGCCATCAGGGATAGCGAACGCCGTGGTTTCGTACAGAATCTGATACTTAGAGTCGGTGGGCATCGGAACGGTACCCAGATAGCCACGCTTCTTCATCGTGGTCTGACGCTCATCCTTGGTACGGCAGGAGAAGGGACCGCTGAACATGAACAGGATCTTGCCGTTTTCAAAGTTGTTCATATCGTGGGCGGTGTACAGCGCGCCGGACTCGCGGGCCGCCATAGTTTTCTTATAGCTGTTAAGCAGAGTGGAATCGCTCAGATTGTTATAATACTTGCTGGTCTTACCGTCATAGTAAACGGCGTCGGGGCCCATGGACAGAACATAGGCATTACCGTATTCGAAGGTAGCTCCATAGTAGCCGCTGCGTCCGCTGCTGTTTTTCAACTCCACGAACTCGTCGCACATCTCCCAGAACTTGTTCCAGGTCCATTTGCCCTCTTTCCACAGATTGTAGGGCTCATCCTCGTCCCAACCGGCATCTTCCATAGCCTTACGGTTGTAGTACATCACACCTACGTCAAGGATTGCAGAGTTGACCAGGTTGACCGCATAGCATTTGCCGTTGACGGTATAGGCACTCATGATCGCCTTGTCCCAAGCGGGATCGCTGAAATCAAAACCGATCTTCTCGGTGTTTACAGGCTGCAGACCGACCAGCGCATAGGGGTCGGTATAGCGGCAACGCACCATATCGGGTGCCTTTTCGGCGGCAACCTTACCGGCGAGCAACTGATAGAAATCGTTAGCAGCGCCAAATTCAAAGTCTATCGAAATACCCGTCTTCTTTTCAAAATCTTTCAGCGCAGGCTCTTCCATACGCTTATAGGGATCGTGCCAGTAGAAATAGTGGATCTTGGTGTTTTTCAGGTTGGCAGGCATTTTAGCAACAACCTGCTCCTTGGTGAGCGCTTTGCTCAGATCCACGTCGCCAACGGTCAACACACCTTTGGAAATGTTGACGCCCAGTTCGAGTTCCGTAACCTTGGCGGTAGTCTTCGTAGTATCCTGCTTGGAGGAACTCGAAGAATTGTTGCCGCCACCGTTGTTGCCGCCGTTCGCGGTGGTGGAATCCGTATTGCCGTCTCCTGCGGTAGTGGAATCCGTATTGCCGTCTCC
>JAFVQV010000177.1 GCA_017504645.1 Clostridia bacterium
CCGTATTTTTTATCGAGACGGCAGCATGATCGGCAAACAGGATTATTTTTCCGAATAAACAGGAATGAGAAAAGGAGGTTTCCCCATGTCCGCGTTCGTTCATACGGTATTGCGCCGCGAGATCGAGATCGAATCCATCGTCACTCTGCATTATTTTGAGCATGCCAGCAACTATGTATTCGAGGGCGAGCGCCACGATTTTTGGGAAGTGGTGTATGTGGATAAGGGAAAGCTGGAGGTGGTCGCCGATAACGACGGGTACGAGCTTCAGCAGGGACAGATGATCTTTCATCAGCCCGACCAGTTCCACAACCTGTACGCCAACGGCACCGTGGCACCCAACGTGGTGATCGTGACCTTTGTGTGCCACTCCCCCGCCATGTCCTTTTTCAAGAACCGCATCGCCTACGCTACGCAGCGGCAACGGGATCTGTTGGCACAAATCGTCAAGGAGGGGCGGCAAGCGTTTACCGGGCCCTTGGGCGATCCCTATACCACTCAAATGCCTCGCGCCGAGCAGCAGCCCTTTGGCTGTGAACAGCTGATCCAGCTGTCACTGGAAGCTCTCCTCATCGATATCATCCGCAGCGACGCTCCCGCACAGCAGCGACCCAAGAGTTCTTCCTCCATCAAGCACCGTTCCGACTGTGACCTGGTTGCCCGTGTGGTTCATTACATGGAAGAGCACCTGTGTGACAGCCTGTCCTTTTCGAATATTTGTCAATTTTCTGCCCAAAGCGCCACCAATTTGAAAACCATTTTCAAGTCGGTGACCGGTCAAGGCGTGATGGAATATTATCGGGGGCTCAAGATCGAACAAGCCAAGATCATGCTGCGGGAAGGCTGCGGCAACATCACGCAGATCGCCGATCGGTTGGGATATTCCTCCGTTCATTATTTCTCCCGCCATTTCAAGCAAGCCACCGGCATGACCCCGCGGGAATACACCTTGTCAGTACACGCCAACATGAAATGAACCGTTGCCTGACACGACGTGTCAGGCATACTTTTTGCCATACATGTCATACTAACAAAAAGGGGAGAGGGCATTGCAAAACGACAATCGAAAGGTCGTGCTGATCGGCACCGGTATGGTGGGGATGAGCTACGCCTACGCTATGCTGAACCAGGGCGCCTGCGATGAGCTGGTGCTCATTGACGTTAACCGTGAACGGGCACAGGGTGAGGCTATGGACCTCAACCATGGGTTAGCGTTCGCCGCTACCAATATGCGCATCTACGCGGGCTCGTACCGCGATTGTGAAGACGCGGATATCGTCGTGATCTGCGCCGGCGTGGCACAAAAGCCGGGAGAGTCGCGTTTGGATCTGCTGCGTCGCAACGCGGCAGTGTTCCGTTCCATTGTGGCTCCGGTGGTGCAGTCGGGCTTTAACGGTATTTTTCTCGTCGCCACCAATCCTGTGGATATCATGACCCGTATCACCTGCGCCCTTTCGGGCTTCAATCCCCGTCGGGTGGTGGGCAGCGGTACGGTGCTGGATACTGCCCGCCTGCGGTTTTTGCTGGGCGATTTCTTCGAGGTAGACCCCCGCAACGTACACGCCTATGTCATCGGCGAGCACGGCGACAGCGAGTTCGTGCCGTGGTCTCAGGCTATGCTGGCCACCCGACCCATTACGGCGCTGTGCAAGGACGCACCCGATCAGTGCTGCTCGGGCGATCTGTCCCGCATTGAAAGCGAGGTACGCGACGCGGCGCAACAGATTATCCGCGCCAAAAACGCCACTTACTACGGTATCGGCATGTCCCTGACCCGCATCACCAAGGCCATCCTCGGCAACGAGAACAGCGTGCTCACCGTGTCCGCCATGCTGTTAGGTGAGTACGGGGAATCGGATGTGTTCGTGGGCGTGCCCTGCATCGTCAATCGCAACGGCGTGCGGCGGGTGCACACCCTGGAACTCAGCGAAGCGGAAAAAGAAAAATTCCACGCCTCCTGTGAGACACTGCGTACCAGTTTCCGCGATCTGGAGTTATAAGTAAGCGCCCGCCGATAGGTATCGGCGGGCGCTTACTTATTTTTTGCGGACATCCGCGGCGGGTTACATGCCTTGCATGGCTCATACCCTATCATCACGGCCTGCTCCAACAATAATTCGCGTCGACTTATCAGATAATAGCAATCTGCGCGGTGATATTTGTCACCTGTATAAGTGACATACACCTTGATTTCTTCAACCGCAGATGTCGTAGTGTCGGTATTTTTTGCGGTAGTACCGACGTTTCCCGTATTTGTTTTTGCTTTACACCCGGATAATGTTGAGAGAATGAGCATTACCGCGAGCAAAGCCTTTACATGTGATCTTTCCATCCCATCACCCTCCCGTTTGCATAATTTTACTATCATTCGGCAGTAAAGTCAATACTATTAATCGATAGTAGATTATGATGACCGTGAGGTGATACACATGCGTTACTGTCGGCTGCGCGACTTGCGCGAAGACCATGACATGGCACAAAAGGAAGTGGCGGCAAAGCTGGGTATCAACCAGCGGGTTTACAGCAACTATGAGATCGGGCGGCGAGAGGTTCCCGTGCATATTCTTGTACAGTTGGCAGATCTATACGGTACCTCCACCGATTACTTGTTGGGGCGCACCGATTCTGCCACGCCGTATCCCCCTTCCAAGAATCAGCATCTCCTCTGCATCCCTTATGAGCGAGGAAAATAAACACACAGCCGACCGGCGATCGCCGGTCGGCTGTTTTTTCATTCTTCCATTTGTTTGCCCAAGAAGCCTGCCGCCACCTGTGCCAAGCGGACATCGCTTTCTGCGGGAGTCGTTCCTTTGTCATCAGCGAGGAAGCACACGCAACCCGCCACATCGCCTGCCGCTAAGATAGGAACCATCACCGAAGCGGCGCGTTCGCGGCCCTCTACGGGCAGCAACGGTTTCCCCTCACCGCGGAATACCACCGGTTGACGATCCTCCATCGCCTGCTCCAGCTGTCGAGACAGGCGCTGCTCCAAAAATTCTTTTTTGGATTCGCCCGCCACCGCGATCACGTGATCGCGATCGCAGATCATCACCGGCGTGCCGCTCACCCGCGCCATCACGTCGGCATACTGCACGGCAAATTCGGACATCTCGCCTACCGGCGAGTATTTTTTGAACACGACCTCCTCGTTGGGACCGGTATAAATTTCCAGCGGATCCCCGTCGCGGATCCGCATGGTGCGACGGATCTCTTTCGGGATCACCACACGGCCTAAATCATCAATTCTACGAACTATTCCGGTTGCTTTCATATATACATTTCTCCTTAAATTACAAATTGTGTTGTTATTATCTGTATTTTGAGGAGATTTATACTGCGGCAATTTACTTTATAAATACTTTGTGATATAATAAAGACGATTCTGAAAGGAGTGGGGAAATGAAAATCGCCGATCTTCTCAAAAAAAATACCCTGTCAATTTCTTTTGAGGTCTTTCCTCCAAAAACCGATTACAATTTTGAAAGCGTGCGCGCGGCCGTTGAGGAAATAGCAAAGTTGCGC
>JAFVQV010000178.1 GCA_017504645.1 Clostridia bacterium
ATGGTCCGCACCATCAAGTATTTCGCCGAGCTGGCCTAAGAGCTTCCTTAACGCAAACGAACGGGGCGTCCCACGGGACGCCCCGTTTTTGTTTATTATCAAAAAATTTACATATTTCAGGTCGCAGACGGTTGCTTGCTGCCGTAAAAAATGGTAGAATTGTAGCAAATGAGGTGAAAACACATGAAAAACGAAACCTTTAAGATGGTGGCAAAGCTGTACGGCCGAACGGTGTTTTCCTCGGTGCTGTGCTTCTTTGTGTATGTTTCGATCATGATGATGCTGGCTATGACCGCCAAGGAGGGCGAAGCCGTATCCGACGGCTGGTTGTTGGCGGGCAACATCGTATCGCTGGTATTGCAGACCTGCATTTTTGTGGCACTGATCTACAGCGATGTGTGGCTGCAGGGCGACCGCGACCGCAATGCGGTGAATTTCGGCCGCATGACAGCGGACAAATGGCGCGGGCTGAAAGTGGGTCTGCTGGCTTCTATTCCTGCCATCGTGTCCTTCGTATTGCTGGTGGCAGAAAAACTGGTGGGCTTTTGGGGGGCCTATGCCACACTCTATCGGCTGCTGCACATCACTTTTTACCCTATTATGGTGTGGTCCATGGGGGTGAATGTGGCGGCTACTGCGGCGGGCATGTCCTGGGGCGGCATTCTGGCGGCGGGTATTCCCGTGCTGGTTCTGCCCGTGGTGACGACGGTCGCTTACCTGCTGGGTTATGCTCAGATCGCGCTGGGCGAACGGATGGTCTATAAAAAGAAATAATTTCCCCTCCCCGTGCATAGAGTGACACGGGAGGGGTGTGTATGCGCATCGGGTTTCGTTCCACGGCTGCCGACGCGGCAATCGTGGTGGTGTGCTGCGCCATTTTGCTGGTAACAGCACTGGGCGTGGTGGGTCGCCGAGGGGTGACGGCACAACCGCAGACAGAGCCTGTACGGGTGCTGATCGACCCCGGCCACGGTGGGGCAGACGGCGGTGCTTCTGCCGCCGACGGAACCGCGGAAAAGGATATCAACTTGGCGATCTCTCTGCCGCTTCGGGATTTGCTGCAGGTGATGGGATATTCCGTCACCATGACTCGCCATACCGATACCATGGTGAACACCACCGGCACCACCCTGCGGGAACGCAAGGTCAGCGATATCCGTAACCGCCTTGCCATGAGCGAGGAGGCGGATATGACGGTGAGTATCCACCAAAACAAATTTACCCAAGCGAAATATGACGGGACGCAGGTGTTTTATTCCGGCAACCACGCTGAGAGCCGCCAACTGGCGGAAGCCGTACGGAGCTCGGTGGTGTCACTGTTGCAGCCGAAGAACACCCGTGAACTAAAAAAAGGGGACAGCAGTGTGTATCTGCTGGACCACGCCACCAAGCCGATGATCTTGGTGGAATGCGGATTTTTGTCCAACGAGGCGGAATTGCAAAAACTCAAAGATGCCGACTATCAGCGAAAAATGGCCTTTGCCATCGCGGGAGGCATTGTAGGATAGGGGATGTAACATGGCGGGAAAGCAAAAGACGGTGTATGTGTGTGCCGAATGCGGCGCCCAGTATCCGCGGTGGGCGGGCAAATGCGCTGCCTGCGGCGAATGGAACACCATCAACGAAGAGGTCGTAGCGGCGAAGCCCGCAGCAAGCGGTATGGCCCACCGTGCGGCGCCCACCCGCATCGATGCCATTGATCCCCAAGAGGAGACCCGCTACCGCACCGGCATGAACGAGCTGGATCGGGTGCTGGGCGGCGGCATTGTACCGGGCGGGCTGATGCTTATCGGCGGCGATCCCGGTATCGGAAAATCCACCCTGTTACTGCAAATTTGCGGGCATTTGGGGCAAACGATGAAGATCCTGTACGCCTCCGGCGAGGAATCCGCGCGGCAGATCAAGCTGCGCGCGGAGCGGCTGGGTGTGGACAACAGCAACGTGCTGCTGCTGTGCGAAACGGATGTGGACAACATCATCGCCGCCATGCAGGAGGAAAAGCCCGACATTCTCATTGTAGACTCCATTCAGACGGTGAGTCTTTCAGAGGTAGCCTCCTCTCCCGGCAGTGTCACCCAGGTGCGGGAATGCACGGCCGCGTTGATGCGTGCCGCCAAGACGGCAGACATCCCCACCTTTATCGTGGGTCATGTAAACAAGGACGGCGCCATTGCAGGCCCGAAGGTCATGGAACACATCGTGGACTGCGTGCTGTATTTTGAGGGCGACCGTCACAGCAACTATCGTATGCTCCGTTGTGTGAAAAACCGTTACGGCTCCACCAACGAGATCGGCGTGTTTGAAATGCGGGATAAAGGCTTGTGCGAGGTGGAAAATCCCTCTCTCATGCTGTTGTCGGGACGTCCGAAAAATGTCAGTGGCACCTGTGTGGCGTGTACTATGGAGGGTTCCCGTCCTCTGCTGGCAGAGGTGCAGGGGTTGGTCTCTCCCACGGGCTTCGGCAATCCCCGCCGTATGTGCACGGGCTTTGATAACAACCGCTTGGCGCTGCTGTTGGCGGTGCTGGAAAAGCGGGCGGGATATTTCTTCTCCAATCTGGACGCGTACCTGAACATCATCGGCGGCCTGCGACTGGACGAGCCCGCCGCCGACCTGCCGGTGGCACTGGCGCTGGTATCCAGCCTGAAGGACAAGCCTGTTTCCGATGGCGTGGTGGCCTTTGGCGAGGTAGGCTTGGCGGGCGAGATCCGCTCGGTATCCGGTGCCGAGCAGCGCGTGGCAGAGGCGGCGCGGTTGGGCTTTACCAAAATTTTGGTGCCTGCCTCAAATTTAAAGAGCATTACCGGTGACTACGGCATCGAGGTCGTAGGTGTGAGCAGTATCCGCGATGCCTACGAACAATTATAAGAAAAAGCGGCGTTGAGTTTTCAACGCCGCTTTGTTGTTTTGTGGATTATTTGCTCGCTTTTTCGGCAAAGGAATTGTCTACCAGTTTGTTGAAATCCACCCATTGGGCGCGGGTCAGCTCACCGGCGGATTCCATGACGGTCTCCAGCCGTTCCAGCGCCTCCTGCTTCATAACGGGTGTGGCGTTCCACGCGTCAATGTCCTTGTACCGCTGTGCCACGGTGGTGAGGACCTGCAGATCGGTGTCGGGGAACTGGTCGGCCACCGACGCGGCGATCTGAGCGGCGGTGCTTTCCTGTACCCAGCGCTGGCCTTTGGCGACGGCATTGGTGAACCGCTGCACCGTGTCACTGTTCTCGCGGATGTAGGTCTGGGAAGCGAAAAAGGCCGTGTAGGGAATTTCGCCGCTGTCCTGTCCGATGGAGGTCAGAATGTAGCCCTTGCCTTCGTTTTGCAGCTCGGTGGCGGTGGGCTCAAACAGGGTGACGTAATCGGCGGTGCCGCCGGTGAACGCGCCCGCCATCATGTTAAATTGGACCGAGGTGTCTACGGTGGCGTCCACATGGGGGATAACGCCGTGCTGCTTCATCACGTATTCCAACGTCATTTCCGGCACGCCGCCGACGCGTCCGCCGATGATGGTCTTGCCCCGCAGGTTTTCCCAGCTGAAGTCCTCTTTCACGCGACCGAACAGGAAGGAGCCGTCCCGCTTGGTCAGCTGACCGAACACGATGGGGTAGTCCTCCTTGCCCTGGTTGTACACGTAAATGCACGCCTCGGGACCGGCCAGACCGATGTCCGACTGCCCCGCCAGCACAGCGGTCATGACCTTGTCGGCGCCGCCGCCGTTGGTGAGCTCGATGGTGAGCCCCTCCTCCTCAAAGAAGCCCTCCTTTATGGCGGCATACAGCGGTGCGTAAAACACCGAGTGGGTCACTTCGTTCAAGCGGATAACGGTGGTATCTTGCTTATCGCCGCAGCCACAGCACAACAGCATCAGTGCTGTCAAGGCGACGGCGGCCAGGATCGAGATGAGTTTTTTCATGAGATCACTCCTAAACACTTTTTAAGAAGCCACTCCAGCCATTGTATCCCTTGATACATGACCACGGCGGCGATGGCGAGCAACAGGACAGTGGCCATCACCAGGTCCATGTTGAACACCTGTGACCCGTAGACGATCAAGTATCCCAATCCGGCTTTGGATACCAAAAACTCGCCCATGATAACGCCGACCCACGACAGTCCCACGTTGACCTTAAAGGTGTTGAAGAGGGTGTCGTAGTTGGAGGGGAACACCAGCAGCCACAGAATTTGATGGCGACTGGCACCCAGTGTGCGCATGAGGCGGATCTTTTGCGGGTTGGTGGACAGAAAGCCTACGTGCATATTGAGGATGGTTACCACAATGGAGATCGCCAGTGTCATGGCGATGATGGAGGCGGTGCCGGCACCGATCCATACGATAAAAATGGGGCCCAGCGCCGTTTTGGGTAAGGCGTTGAGTACGACCAAGTAGGGATCCAGTAAACGGGATAAGGTCGGACTCCACCATAGACAGATGGCGACCAGCGTGCCCAGTACGGTGCCCAGTACGAAGCCGATAACCGTTTCCAAGCAAGAGGTGCCGACGTGCAGCCATAGGTCACCGGTACGGTACAGCGTGCCCAGCGTGCCCAGTACGCGGGAGGGGGAGCTGACGATGAACGGGTCGATAAGTTCCAGACGAGCGGCGATCTCCCATGCCGCCAAAAAACCTACCAATATCAGCGCCCGCAGACTGTGTATGAGAATCGTGTGACGGCGGCGCGCCCGCAGATAGGCAACGCGCTGAGGGGAGAGGAATTGCTCAGACATCGGCGTTCAGCTCCTTCCAGACGGCGTTGAAAACGGTGTGGAAGGCGGGCGTGTCCCGCCGTTCCAGAGGGGACAAACCCTGCAGCGCATCCAGCGAATGGATCGAGCGGATCACGGCGGGACGGGCGGACAGTACCAAAATACGGTCGGAAAGGCTGATGGCTTCCGCAATGTCATGGGTAACGAGCAGCGCGGTTTTATGTTCCTGACGGATAATGTCGTAGATGTCGGCGGAAACGGTCAGCCGTGTCTGATAATCCAGCGCGGAGAACGGTTCGTCCAACAACAGGATACACGGATCGGATGCCAGCGTGCGGATCAGCGCACATCGCTGACGCATGCCACCCGATAGTTGGGACGGACGCTTGCCGACAAACTCCGCCAGTCCGTAACGGTCAAGCAGGGTGTGCACGTGTGCTTGCTCTTTGGGGGTGTTGGTGTGACGGATCTGCAGACCCAACGTGACATTGCTCCAGATGGTGCGCCATTCGAACAGGTGATCGCGCTGTGGCATAAACCCCACCTTGGGCGAGGGGGCGGTGACGGGCTCGCCGTCCACGGTCACCGTGCCGCCTGTGGGGGTCTCCAACCCCGCGATCACCGAAAGGAGGGTGGATTTTCCGCAGCCGGACGGGCCGACAATGCTGACAAATTCGCCCTCTTCCATACCGAACGATATATCACGCAGGGCTTCGACTTCTCCGTCCGGCGACTGATAGGTGAGGGCTACCTGTCTCAGATCGATGATCATACCTGCGAATCCTCCTTTATTTTATATAGGTGCCGCACACACCTATGTTTCATTGTATGCGCCACCCTCCCGCGGGTGACAATCCGCGGCGGGACTTGCCATTCGGGGCATTTTGTGATACCATGAGATAAAATTTTTGAAAGGGGGCGTTGGTGTGTCGGGAAAACGGGACCTGCTGTCGCCGTTGCGGGCGGCGGTGGATACTTACGATATGATACAAAAGGGCGACGCGGTAGCCGTGGGCGTTTCCGGCGGGAAAGACAGCGTGGCACTGCTGGCACTGTTGGCACAGCTGCGGCGGTTTCATCCTGCCGAGTTTTCGCTGACCGCCATCACCCTAGACCCCTGCTTTGACGGAACCGAAACGGATTATTCTCCTATTGCCGCGCTGTGCGAGCGGCTGGAGGTGCCGTATGTTCTGAAACGAACCCGCCTGTGGGAGGCGGTGCAGGAGCATCAAGGGGAAGAAAAGCCCTGTAGCCTGTGCGCCAAGCTACGGCGGGGTGCCCTGCACCGCGCGGCGGTGGAGGCGGGCTGTCAGGTGGTGGCGCTGGGTCATCACCAAAACGACGCCGCTGAAACGGTGCTGATGAATCTACTGTCCGGTGCGACGTATGGGTGTTTTTCGCCTAAGACAGAGCTGGATCGGCGGGGAATCACCCTTATCCGCCCCATGATCTATTTGCAGGAGCGGGAGATCGCCGCCTTTGTGAAGCGGGAAGGTTTGCCGGTGGTGACCTCCCGTTGTCCGGTGGACGGTTGCACCGGCCGACAGGAAATGAAAGAACTAATCGAAACGCTGTCCCGCACCTACGGTGAGGTAGACCGCAAACTGGTGGATTCTCTGAAAAAAGCGGGAATCAGCGGGTGGTAAAAACGCCGATGCCCGCTGGGCATCGGCGCAAAACTTGACCTTTTTCTGAAAAAGAGGTAAAATGTGTCCGTGAATGTATCGAAAACGCAGAGCGTTTTCGGGAAAAGAGGCTGTGTATGCTGGTTTCTCCTTCGATCCTTACCTGTGATTTCGCCCATGTGGCGGACGAGTTTGCTTTTGTAGAAGCATCGGGTGCAGACATGGTGCATCTGGATGTGATGGACGGGGTGTTTGTGCCCAACCTGAGCTTTGGGCCGCCGGTCATCGCACGTATGCGCCCGCTGACCGACCTGACCTTTGATGTGCACCTGATGATGCAGTATCCTCATCGGTTGATCGACGCGTTTGCGGATGCCGGTGCGGACATCATCAATTTTCATGTGGAAAGTGACTCGCCCGTAGAGGAGACCATCGCGGCCATCCGCGCACGCGGCAAAAAAGCGGCGCTGACCATCAAGCCCCGCACGCCCGCCGAAGCGGTGTTTCCGTATTTAGATAAGATCGACATGGTACTGGTCATGACCGTGGAGCCCGGCTTCGGCGGTCAGAAGTTTATGGCGGATATGCTCCCCAAGATCGCACAGCTGCGCCGTGAGATTGATCGGCGCGGCCTGTCGGTAACCATTGAGGTGGACGGCGGTATTGCCTCCGCCACGGCTCCGTCGGTTGCCGCGGCGGGTGTGGACATTGCCGTGGTGGGCAGTGCCTTGTTTAACGCTCCGGACGCGGCGGCACTGGTGGATGAGATCCACGGGCTGCGCACAGCCGATGCAGCGCATTGCCAACCGTAATGGGCTGACCGTGTTCTTCGATAAACGCCGCTGACGCGGTTCCCTCGCCCACCTTTTCGGCACATTCCGCAAGGGGTAGGTGACTGCCGCGGGTGCCCCCGACGCCGGCGTACAGGATCAGGCGGTATTCGTCGCCCCAGCTGTATAGGGAGGCGGCGGGCAAAGCGTCGTCGGCGGATAATCCCTCACCCAGCTGCAGCAGATCGTCGGCGGTGTGCAGGGCATATATCTGGGGCTGGGGCATACGAAACAGCGGGCGCCGCCCGTGAGGCGTAAACAGCAGCAGACAGCCACCCTCTACGGGAACCGCCTCTACGGTCATGCCGTCCGCGTGCAGATCGGTGCGCTGTTTTACGATAGCCAGTAATCTCATGACCGCGGTGCGGGTGGCGCGGTGATCGGCGCTCATGTCGTCGAAGCGTAATCCCCACCGCTGCATATCGTTTTCGGTCATCCATATTTTAAAACAGCCGCTTTTCAGCGGTTCTATCTTCAAGGGAATCCCCTCCTCTCGTCAAGTGAGATCGGTTACTACTATCATATTAGCGGTACAAGCCGTTGGCAAGAGGATAAATTTTGGATATTCAGGAGGTGTTACCATGTCCCGATACAGAGGCGTTCGATTGGCCTTTGAAAAAAAGCCTGCCATATTGCTTCCCACAGCGGAGCTGACCGATATCGGGCAGGTGGTACTGCCCTACGCCTACCCTACCGACGCCGAGGTGCGTCCCACGGTATCGCTGTATGATACCTTGCGACCGGGTTCTCCCCTGTCGGAGGTGGAGGGCGAGCCATTTTCGGTGGTGCGCTCCAGCGTGACGGGTGTGGTCAGCGGAGAAAAAGAAATTTCACATCCGCTGTACGGGGAACTGCGGTGCGTTGTCATCGATTGTCCGCCCGAGACCCCTGCTCCCGAAGTGGAGATCAGTGGTGCAGGTGCGGATACGCTTGACTATATTCTGACAGCCGCCGAGGAGGCGGGCGTCATTGACGAATTGGACGGCGTGCCGCTGTCCCTCAAGCTGCAAGAATGGCGGGAGACCGGCTGTGATTTCGTGGTGGGTGACGCCGTGGAGGTGCAGCCGTATTCGTCCAGTGCGTGGGCGACCTTGCGCGGTAACGCCGAGCAGGTGGCAGAGGGCGTTTCACTCATTGCCACCTATGCGGGCGCATCGGGCTGGCACATTGCCGCCTGTTTGTCGGCGTCTCGCCGCCGTTCGCTGGCACTGCGCATCGGCAAGAAGCGCCTGTTCCAGGCGGATTCCCGTTACCCCGTGCGCGAGCCTGTTAACCGCCGCGCCGTGGGCAAGCGAGCCAAGGTATGCCGTGTAGGCGTGCAGGCGTGCTTGGCGCTGTATCGTGCCGTGCGGATGGGTCGGGCGCATACCCATGCCATCCTGACCGTCGCCGGTGACGCGGTAAAGCAGCCGCAGAATGTGATGGTGCCCTTCGGCACGTCGGTGCAGGAGATCTTGCGCCGCTGCGGTGTGTGTGACGATCCGTCCTATTTGATCTTGGGGGATAGTATGACCGGTGTGACCTCTGTCACACAGGATATTCCCGTATTGCCCGGCATGACCTGCCTGCTGGCCTTTACCGCCGCACAGGTGCGACCGACGGTGACTCGCGCCTGTATCGGCTGCGGTCGCTGTGTAAAGGTGTGTCACGCGGGCTTGCTCCCCTTTGAGATCCATCGCCGTTATGAAAATATGCACTACGAGCGCATCGCCTCTCTTGCCGCCGCCGATTGCGACGGTTGCGGTGCCTGCTCCTATGTCTGCCCCTGCGGACTGGAGCTGGCGGCTGTGGTGCAGGAGGCGAAACGCTCCGGCAACACCCTGTTGCTGGATCTGGAGGAGGATACCGATGCTTAAACCTTCTGTAGCTCCCCATCTGCGCCGCACCGAGCGTCCGTTTTACCAAGCGGGCGGCGTGCTGCTATGTCTGGTTCCGTTGACGGGCTTTTCCTGTCTGTATTACGGGTGGCGTCCCGCTCTGCTGGTACTGATCGGCATGGCGGCGGCAATGCTGACCGAGCTGCTGTGCAGCCTGTTCCGCTGGCGCCGTCCTGCTATCCAGGACGGAACCGCGGCGGTGACCGGTGCGCTGATCGGCAGCATGATGTCCCCGCTGACTCCTTTTTGGGTGCCTGCCGTGGGTGCGGCCTTTGCTATCGGCGTGGCGAAGATGCCCTTTGGCGGCACAGGCCGCAACGTTTTCAATCCCGCGGCGGCGGGCATGGCGTTTTGCGCCATCTGTTTCCCCACGCGGTTGTTCATCTACCCCGATCCGTCGGTGCAACAGGCTCTGCCTTTTTTGGACACCTCCACGGTCATTACCGCTCTGTCCCCTGCGGCACAGCTCAGCAACAGCGGCCGTTCTTCTTACGATTGGATGGACCTACTTAGCGGTAACTTTCCCGGTCCCATCGCCTCGGCGGGCGTGATCGTGTTGTTGGCATGTATCTTATATTTGTATGTGCGTGGCTCCTCGTCGCCGCTGATTACCGTTCCCTATCTGGTGACCTGCGCCCTGGGAGCGCTGTGGTTCCCCCGTGCTCCGTTGGATGCCGCCTTCGGCGTTGCGTTGGAGTTGTGTACCGGTCTGCTTCTGTTCACCGGTGTATTTTTGCTGTGTGATCCCGTCACCGCTCCGCGGCATTGGTTGGCGCGGATGGTGTACGGTTGCTTTGCGGGTATGCTGGTCATGTTCCTGCGACACTACGGTCGCTTTGAATGCTGTGAATTTTTCGCCGTGCTGATGGTCAACGCGTTTTCTCCCATTCTGGACCGCGGCTGTTGGCAGCTGACGAAATTTCTTTCCGTACTTACCGCAAAGGGGGTGCGTCGTTCATGAGCCTTCGTACTTCCTTGCGCGCTGCCGGTTCGGCGTTTTGGGATAGCTTTCTGCCCAACAACATCGTGCTGGTACAGGCGGCTGGGCTTTGCCCCATTCTGGCCATCGGTTTCAACTTAAAATACGGTGTCGCCCTGTCCCTGTGCACAGCGGCTACCTTGCTGCCGGTGGGCGTGTGCCTGACTCTGCTGCGCAACCGTGTGGCGTCGTGGTTGCGTCCCGCTATCTACGCCCTGTTGTCGGCGGTGCTGTTGTTTGTGTGCGCACTGGTGATGGACCGCAGCGGCTGGGCACACATTTATGCGAAGCTGTATGTGTTCCTGCCCATGATGGCGGTCAATATGCTGTTTACTTACCGTACCGATGCGGGTCGCCGTTCTCTGCGCTTTGCGTCGGCGGTGGGCGATACGCTGGGTGCGGCGCTGGGCTTTGCTTTGGTGCTGTGCGTAGCGTGTGCGCTGCGCGAAATGGCAATGACCGGTACGTTGTGGGACATCCCGCTGGGCTACGAGGCACGCTTCCCCGAAGCGGAGCATCCCTTTATCGGGTTTGTGCTGTTGGGCTTTATGGCAGCCGTCTTGCAATGGTTTAAACAGCTGAGCCGCCGCGTGCGCTCCGGAAAGGAGGCGGATGAGCTGTGAGTACGTTGATAGAAACGATCGTGTGCTTTGTGATCGCTGCCACCATGCAAAATCTGGTGCTGACCACCGGTATGGGCACCTCGGCTATGCTGAAGATCATTCGCCGTCCTCGTCAAGTTCTGCTGTTCGGCGGATTACTGTTGGGCTTTACGGTGGTGACGGCCGCCCTGTTTTATCCGTTGGATATGCTGCTGCCGGACACCTCCCGCGTGGCACAGCTGCTGCGCCCGGTGATCGTGGTGGCGTTGGCGGCGCTGCAGTACATCGCCGTTACGCTGATCGCATCCCGTTGGTTTGGTGCTTGGCACCGTCGGGTGCGGCATTTGTTGCCGATCGCAGCCTTTAACAGTCTGATCATCGGGGTAACACTGCTGTTCAACTATCAGGTGCAGTTGTCGTTTTTCCCCGCCATTGGCTTGGCCGCCGGCGGTGCGGTGGGCTTCTTGTTTTTGTCCGCCATCACCGCGGAGGGTTTCGCCCGCGTGGACAATCCCGATACCCCTGCCGCTTTTCGCGGCTTGCCCGCCGCACTGGTATATTTGGGCTTGCTGGCGTTGGCGCTGATGGGCTTTGCGCCGATTTACAATTTTGCTTGATTGGAAAGGACCGAACTTATGATTTCCTCGTTGCCCTATGCTGCTTTTTTTGACTTGGACGGCACTCTCGCCACCGACAATCAACCGCCGGCGGCGGAGGATGTGGCTGCCATTCGTGCCTTTCGGGCAAGGGGAAACTACGCCTTTTTGTGTACGGGCCGCTCGACGGGATACCTGTATCCCGCCGTGTTGGATATCGGGTTTGACGGCATTGTGGCGGGAGCGGGTGCGTACATTACCGTAGGAGATCGATTGGTGTACCGCAACAGCGTGTCTCCTCAAACCTTGGATCCGATCTTGCACCGCTTTGTGGGGACGCCCCACACCTTGATCATGGAAACCGAACGGTCCATGATCCAACTGAAAGGTTGTCCCGATGCCCTGCATGTGCGGGATTACCCCTGCATTGCCAACGCGCAGGAATGGTACGACCGATATGCGCAGGAAACCGTGTCTAAGCTGACGATCTATCGAGCTCCCATATCGGCGGCTCTTCGCGAGCTGTTGGAGCGGGATTTGGATGTGATCGAACACGCCCGTTATTGCGAAGTGGTGCCGCGGGGCTGTAGCAAATCCGACGGCATCCGGCGGGTGCTGGAGGTCATCGGCGTGCCGAGAGAAAATACCATCGCCTTTGGCGATAGCCCCAACGACCGCGATATGATCGTATACGCCGGCTTGGGCGTGGTGATGGGGGACGGAGACCCCTCTGTACAGGCTATCGCCGACCGCGTGACGTTGCCGCTTTCCCAATGCGGGGTGGCACACATACTGAATGAGTTGTTGGACAAATAAAAACAGCACCCCCACGGGGGTGCTGTTTTTACTATGCAAACGTTAATTTTCAGGATAGGGCATACCCTGGGGTAAGCCTAACAAGTAATCGGAGGATATGTTGTATAGCTTGCAAAACGTGACGATAGTTTCGGGGTCCAGCTTTCGTTTTTCATGTTCGTATCGTGAAATAGTGGCATGGGTGGTATTCATGAGTTGAGCTACTTGCGCTAAGGTCATGCCCATATTTTTTCTCGCTTTTCGTAATCGTTCTCCGTACAAGGTAATACCTCCTCTCAATGTACCATTTTAGCACATTGCACAGAAAAATATGTACCATGTTGGTACATATACGAATTGTACCGAGGTGGTACATGTGTTATCCTATAGATAACGATGGTGCTTGTGGGGTGGAATTATGAAAGACGATGTACAAATTTTTTGTGAAAATGTGAGATGGATCAAGGAAAAGGAAGGCTTAAGCGACAGGCAATTGGCATCGATCCTGCAGATCGGACTTTATTCGACACGAAAGTTGCTGAAGGGCGAGTTGCCCGGGCGAATGAGTGTGGACGTGGTTTTTCACATAGCAAGGCATCTTGGTTGTCGACCGTCTGAGGTGTTTGTGCCGATGAGAGGGGGTCGACACACCTAAAGATTTCTGTTCAAAATTTTTCGTCGGGCGTTGTTTTTTGAGGGTAAAATTGCTATACTGATAGTATGACAGGAGGTATCCGTATGGAATTGACGTTTCTCGGTGCGGCTCATGAGGTAACGGGCAGCTGTACATTGCTCACCGTCGGAGGGAAGAACATCCTCATCGACTGCGGTATGGAACAGGGTCGGGATATGTTTGAAAATCAGGAGATCCCCGTCGCCGCCGCGGATATTGACGCGGTGCTGCTGACCCACGCGCACATCGACCATTCGGGCAAGATCCCCATGCTGTACGCCCACGGGTTCCGCGGTAAGGTGTACGCCACCGCCGCCACCTGTCGGCTGTGCGGACTGATGCTGCGGGATTCCGCACACATTCAGGAATTTGAAGCCCAATGGCGCAACCGTAAGGCGAAGCGCGCCGGCACGGAGCCCTATGTGCCGCTGTACACCATGAAAGACGTGGAGGGCGTGCTGTCCCAGTTCGTTCCCTGCCGCTACGAGGAGGAAACGGAAGCGCTCTGCGGTGTCACCCTGCGCTTTACCGATGCAGGTCACCTGCTGGGCTCCTCCTCCATCACCGTTACCGTCACCGAAAACGGCGAGACCCGCCGCATCGTATTTTCGGGAGATGTGGGCAATATTAATAAGCCGATCCTCCGCGACCCGCAGTATGTTTCCGCCGCCGATTACGTGGTGGTGGAATCCACCTACGGCAACCGTAGTCACGGAGAAGCTCCTGACTATGTACAGGAGCTGGCAGCGATCATTCGGCGCACCTTTGATCGCGGCGGCAACGTAGTGATCCCGTCCTTTGCGGTGGGCCGCACGCAGGAGCTGTTATATTTTATCCGTCAGATTAAGGAACAGAATTTGGTTCCCAAGTACCCCGATTTCCCCGTGGTGGTGGACAGCCCCATGGCGGTGGAGGCGACGGCGCTGTTCAGCGACGATGCCCGCGACTGCTACGATAAAGAAACACTGGCACTGTTGGATCAAGGGATCAACCCTCTGCGGTTTTCGGGCTTGCATACCAGCGTGACCGCGGACGACTCCCGCGCCATCAACGAGGATAAGCGCAGCAAGGTCATTTTGTCCGCCAGCGGCATGTGTGAAGCAGGACGTATTCGCCATCATTTGAAGCACAATCTGTGGCGGCCCGAAAGCACCATTTTGTTTGTGGGTTACCAATCGGTCAACACCGTGGGACGGTTGCTGCTGGACGGTGCCAAAACCGTCAAGCTGTTCGGTGAAAGCATCACCGTCAAGGCGGAGATCACCAAGCTGGACAGCATCAGTGGTCACGCGGACGATAACGGGTTGCTCCGTTGGGTGAAGGCGATCTCGCCGCAGCCCATCCGCGTGTTTGTCAATCACGGCGAGGAGGAAAGCTGTGAGGCTCTCGCCTCCCGTCTGCAGCGGGAGCAGGGGGTGGCGGCATACGCGCCCTACAGCGGGGATAGCTGGGATCTGCTGGCCGACACGCAGGTTGCCAAGGGAAGCCGAAAACGTATCGAACGCCGCGGCGACGGTAGCCGTGAAAACGCGGTGTTCGCCAAGCTGTTGGCGGCGGGACAGCGGCTGCTCCGTGTCATCGAAAACTGCCGCGGCCGCGCCAACAAGGATCTGGCTAAGTTTACGGCGCAGATCGTATCCTTGTGCGATAAATGGGATAAGTAACGAAAAATGGTCATACACTGTTACGAGGTGACGGTGTATGACCATTCATGTTGTTTCCGCAGGCGAAACGTTATTTTCCATTGCCGCACAGTACGGTGTATCTGTGGAGGATATCGCCGCCGATAACGGATTAACTATTGCCGATCCGCTGGTGGTGGGGCAGGCGCTGATCGTGATTCCTGACCGAGTGACCCATACCGTACAGGAGGGGGAAACGGTGGCGGATATCGCCACCCTTTACGGCATTTCGGTGAATGATCTGCTGTACCAGAACCCGCCGATTGTCAATGCCGCCACCATTACGGCGGGACAGGTACTGACCGTGCAGGGCGGTACGCCGAAGCTGGGGACGCTTTCGGTGAACGCTTATGTGTACGATTTTGTGGACGACGCCACCCTGCGCCGCACCCTGCCGTATCTCACCTATGTGACGATCTTCGGGTACGGCATTACCCCTGACGGCGGACTGATCCCCGCGGACGACAGCCGTATTCTTGTCGCCGCACGGGAATATGGCGTAGCACCGCTGTTATTGCTCACGGCTCTTGATGACGCGGGCGGGTTCAGCAGCGAGAATGTCAGCGCCATGCTCAATTCTCTCGAAGCGCGGGAGGCACTGTATACAGCGCTGGAGCAGGTGGTGCAGGAGAAGAACTACTATGGCGTGGATGTGGATTTTGAGTTTACTCCGCCTGCCGACAAGGAACTGTACGCCTCTTTTGTATCGGAACTGGAGCAGCGACTGGAGTCGCTGGGGAAATCTGTGTTTGTGGCACTGGCGCCCAAGACCTCTGACGAGCAAGCGGGGCTGTTGTACGAAGCCCACGACTACGGGGCGCTGGGTGCGGCGGCAGACGGCGTGCTGCTGATGACCTACGAATGGGGATACGCCTACAGCGAACCTATGGCGGTGGCTCCCATTGATAAGGTGACGGAGGTGGTGCGCTACGGGCTGAGCCGTATTCCCGCCTACAAGATCCTCATGGGCATTCCCAACTATGCCTACGACTGGGCCCTGCCCCGCGATGAGGGGGAACGGGCGCGTACCATCACCAACAGCGAGGCGCCGGCGTTGGCGCGGCAATATGGGGCGGTCATTGAGTATGACACCACCGCCCAAACACCCTTTTTTAATTATACTGACAGCGGCGGTCGCACCCATGAGGTGTGGTTTGAGGACGCCCGCAGTCTGGATGCCAAGCTGCGCCTGGCAGGCGGGGAATCCCTGTTTGGCGTGGGGGTGTGGAACGCCATGAATTTTTATCAGCCGTTGTGGACGCTGATACAGGAATTGTTTGACATTCGAAAAGTGACGCTTGACAAGTGAAAAAATTGTGATACAATAGGCGAGGATAAAGTGAATATTTCCTTATCAAGAGTGGCGGAGGGACAGGCCCTGTGAAGCCCGGCAACCTGCGAGAAGCAAGGTGCTAAATCCTGCGGTTGCATGACCGGCAGATGAGGTGGGATACGCGCCCGGCTGCCGCCGCGGCGCGTTTTTGTTTACAAGAAAGGACGAAAAAGACGATGGCAAGACATTTGTTTACTTCTGAATCCGTTACCGAGGGGCATCCCGACAAGGTGTGCGACCAGATCTCCGACGCGGTACTGGATGCCATACTGGAGCAGGACCCTGCTGCCCATGTGGCCTGTGAAACGGTGGCGACCACCGGCACGGTGCTGGTGATGGGTGAGATCACCACTACCGCGCAGGTGGATATTCCCCGCATCGCCCGTCAGGTGGCGTGCGATATCGGATACGACGGCTCTTGTGCCGGCTTTGACGGTAACGGCTGTGCGGTGCTGACGGCACTGGACAAGCAGTCTCCCGACATCGCCATGGGCGTCAACGAGGCCATCGAAGCCCGCGGCATCGACGGCGGGGACGTCTACGATATCATCGGCGCGGGCGATCAGGGGCTCATGTTCGGCTATGCCTGCAACGAAACTCCCGAATTGATGCCGCTGCCCATTTCGCTGGCTCATCGGCTGGCAAAGAAGCTCACCGATCTGCGTAAGGACGGCACACTGCCTTACCTGCGTCCCGACGGCAAAACACAGGTGACCGTGGAATACGACGGCAACACCCCTGTGCGTGTGGAGGCGGTGGTGGTGTCCACGCAGCATAGCGAGGACGTGGAGCTTTCCACCATCCGCGCCGACGTCGTGGAAAAACTGATCACCCCCATCGTGCCGGCGGCACTGATGGATGAGAATACCAAGATATTCGTTAACCCCACCGGTCGGTTTGTGGTGGGCGGCCCTCACGGTGACAGCGGCCTGACGGGTCGTAAGATCATTGTGGACACTTACGGCGGCTACGCCTGCCACGGCGGTGGCGCCTTCTCCGGC
>JAFVQV010000023.1 GCA_017504645.1 Clostridia bacterium
GCTGTGTGACGAGTTGTACCGCATCTTAGGTTTGAACACACCTTCTAAGGCGGTGCTGTTCGGCTTGGGAAACCTGGGTCATGCGTTAGTCAACCATATCGCCTTTGAAACCAAAGGCGTCGAGCTGATCGGCGTGTTTGACGATTCGCCGTTACTGATCGGACAGAAGGTTCGGGATATGACGGTTGCTTCCACCGACGAGCTGGAAGCGTTCTGCGACACTTACCATCCCGAACTTGCCATTCTGTGTATTCCCAAAAAGGCGGCCCCCGCCCTTGTCAAACGTTTAATGAATGCGGGAGTATCGGCTTTTTGGAATTTTAGTCATTACGATATCAACATTCACTACCCTGAGGCGTTGGTGGAAAATGTGCATTTGGGCGATAGCCTGATGACACTTTCGTTTCGGATGGATCGCAAGGACTTTTAACGGCGTCCCCCAGAAAGGAAAAACCCTATGAAAATCAAAACCGGCTTTGTATTGCGTAATATTTGTGATTCCTATGTTGTGGTGGCTGTCGGCACTCGCGCAGAGGATTTTAAAGGTATGATCAAGCTGAATGACACCGGTGCTTTCTTGTGGCAGCGGCTCCAACAGGAGCGCACGCGGGAAGAACTGCTGGCAGCCATGCTGGAGGAATACGATGTGGATAGTGTCACCGCTGCTAATGGAATCGATTCCTTTATTGATACCTTACGTCAAAACGATCTTTTGGATTAAAAATTTAAAAATTGGGTGAAAGGAGGGTGCACATGCCGAAAAAAAGTAATAAAACATCGTTGCCGTGGCTGATTTCTAAAACAAAACGCTATTTGCCGGGCGTGTTTCTTCTGTCGCTTATCAATGCGATAAGTTCGTTATCTTTTATTTGGCTTGCCCTTCTTTCGGAAACGCTGATCAACGCGGCGGCGGAGATCATGCAAGCGCCTCCTTCACCGAATTTTGCAGATTGCCTTCGTTTGCCGCAAATTTACATACCGGCGTTGCAGGTGATCGGGGTGATCGTGCTGCAGGTGGTTTTAAACATCGTGAGCAGCAACGTGCGGGTGCGTATTTCCGGAAAAATCGAAATGCGTTTGCGCAAACGGGTGTTTTCTTCTTTGCTCAAGAAAGAATACGAGCAATTCCATCGGTATCACTCCGGTGAGATCGTCAATCGTCTCACAGGGGATATCGCCCATGTAGTAAACGGCTTTACCGGACTGATTCCGTCCGCAGTTTCCATGTTAACGAAGCTGCTAGGCGGTCTGATTGTGTTGACCCGCATCTCACCGTATTTTACCGCCATCATCCTGGGACTGGGCGGCGTTGTGGTTCTGGGCAGCCGTTTTTATGGTGCACGGCTGAAAAAGTTGCATAAAAAATGTCAGGAAACCGACGGAAAGACCCGTTCCTTTATGCAGGAATCGTTGGGCAATCTGTTGTCCATCAAAGCATTTTCCAATCAAGAGTATGTGGAACAGCGCCTGATGGAGCACCAGCGCAACAATTACCGCATGCGTATCAAGCGCAATACCATTAGTAATATCGGCAACACCGCCATTTATTTGGTGCTGACCGCTGCGTATTATTTGGCGTTGGTGTGGGGTGTCATATGCCTAATTGCCGGCACGCTTTCTTTTGGTACGCTGACGGCGCTGTTGCAGATTTTCGAACAGTTGAAGGCTCCTATGCGTAACGCCTCCTCGCTGCTTCCGCAGTACTATGCGATGCTGGCATCCGCTGAACGGTTGGAGGAACTGGAGCTGCTGGACGAGGAGGAAGCAGCACTTTCCGCCGATGAACAGGCGCGGCTATTGAACGGCTTTTCGTTCCTGTGCCTGTATCGGATTTCCTTTGCGTATGAGGACGATCTCCCTGTGTTGGAGGAGATCTCTTTTCGCTTGCAGCGGGGTGAGATCGTTTCGCTGGTAGGCGAGTCGGGTATTGGTAAAAGCACGCTGATGAAGTTGTTGCTGTCTATTCTCAAACCGCTTTCGGGTGAACTGTATGTTCAAAGCGGTGAGGAACGGTTCCCCTTGACCGCTTCTACTCGTCCGCTGTTCTCGTATGTTCCCCAAGGCAACACCGTGTTGGCGGGAACCTTGCGTGAAAACGTAGCGTTTTTCCGTGAGAATGTCAGCGATGAACGCATTTGGCAGGCATTGCAGCACGCCTGTCTGGAAGAGTTTATCAGCACCCTGCCGGACGGGCTGGATACCCTGCTGGGTGAGCACGGTTTTGACATTTCGGAGGGACAGGCGCAGCGTATTGCCATTGCCCGTGCTCTGCTTAATGATGCCCCGGTATTGCTCTTGGACGAATGCACCTCCGCTTTGGATTTGGATACAGAAAAACGGCTGCTTGATAACATCAAGCACATGACGGGTAAGACCGTACTGATGATTTCTCATCGCAACACCACTGTACAGAGCGCAGATCGCATCCTGCGCATTCACGACCGTCATCTGACGGAATCCTAATTGCATTAAAAACGCCTCCGGAAATGATTTCCGGAGGCGTTTTTTGTATGTGCAAAATCAGAGTTGTTACAGAAAGCCGGATAACTTCATCCTTGACGGAGTTGTCGCACTTTTCAGCGCTTGTTGCCCACGATCTCCACCTTCAGCAGATTGGTGCTACCGCTGGTATCCAGCGGAATACCGGCGACGATAACCACGTGGTCACCATCCTCCACGGCATCTATTTGTTTTGCACAGTCAATGGCGTGGGTAAACAGCTCGTCAGACGTTTTTTGGTATCGCGCCAGCACCGGATACACACCCCAGGACAGTGCCAACTGATGAAAAGTCTTTTCCACCGGGGTGGCGGCAACGATGGCGACACCGGGACGGAATTTAGACATGCGGCGGGCGGTCTGCCCGTACTTAGTAAGCGCAATGATCGCCTTGGCTTTAATATCGCGAGCCGTGGTGCAGGCGGCATCGCATACCGCATTGGTGGTGTCGGAGGCGTCCATGTCATAACGGATTCCCTGATAGGCGTCCATCAATCCCGCATCCTCCTCGGCTTGCTCAGCGATCTTCGCCATCACACGTACCGCCTTCAGCGGATGATTTCCCGCAGCGGTCTCGCCGGATAGCATAACAGCAGAGGTGCCGTCAAACACCGCGTTGGCAACGTCGGTGATCTCAGCGCGGGTAGGGGTGGGGTTGGTTACCATGGATTCCAGCATCTGCGTGGCGGTGATCACCATTTTTCCTGATTGATAGCAGCGGCGAATAAACCGTTTCTGCAATCCGGGCAACCGTTCGTACTCGATCTCCACGCCCATATCACCGCGGGCGACCATGATCCCGTCGGAATGGGACAGGATCTCATCGAAGTTATTCACACCCTCGGTATTCTCAATCTTGGCAATGATGCGAATATCGTGACCGCCGTGATAATCCAAAAATTTACGCAGTGCGATCACATCCTCCTTGCAGCGCGTGAAAGAGGCGGCTACAAAATCCACATCCTGTTCAATACCAAATAACAGATCCTCCTTGTCTTGTTCGCTTAAATAGGGAATGGATAGGCTGATATTGGGAATGTTGATGGACTTGTGATTGCTGAGCGTACCGCCGTGGATCACGCGGCAGACGATATCGGTGTCGGTGACAGTTTTCACCTGTAAATGGATCTTGCCGTCATCGATGAGGATGCGATCACCGGCCTTGACTTCGTCGGGCAATTTGCTGTAGGTGACCGACACCTCGTCTGCGGTACCCTCTACGGAACGGGTGGTCAGTGTAAAGGTGCTGTCTTTTTCCACCGTTACCTTTCCGCCTTTAAAATTGCGCAGACGGATCTCGGGACCTTTGGTATCCAGTAGCAGGGCAACCGGTCGCTGTAACTCCTGACGGAGTTCCTTGATCATGTCAATGCGGTGTTTATGATCTTCATGGGTGTTGTGTGAAAAGTTCATACGGGCTACATCCATGCCACTGAGGATCATTTCGCGGACAAGGGCGCGATCCTCGGTGGCAGGTCCCAGCGTACAAACGATTTTTGTTTTTCGCATGATGCTTCCCTCGTTCTAAACACAAAATTGTTAACAACTATATCACGAATTGGCGGACGGGTAAAGTCTTCTGTCCTATTTTTAAAAAGATTCGACCTTTTCAGCCAAACGAGATTATCTTATGTGTTCTTTTCAAAATTATCCCGTTGCCCTGTATAAATCCTGTTCGTTGGACAACACTATTGTCAAACGAGATGGGAGGAATCAGCGTGAAATATTCGAACGATTACCGATCCGAAGGCGAGGAGAAAAAGCGCTCGTCAAAAGGATTCTATATTGCCTTGGCAGTTTGTCTGGTAGCGGTAGCGGGTGTGGCAGTAGTAACTTTTTGGAACGACTCACCGGCTCCGGGCGATAACGACATTTTGCCCACCACCACGACCAGTGCCCGTGCTGCTACTACCACAACCACTGTTCAGCAGGTAGTGGTACCGGCAACCGGTGTGCCGGATGATCGTACCACGCAAACCACCGCCAAAACCACAGCGACGGTTACGACCACCACTGTAAACGCGGGCGATCTGTTTGTGTTTCCCGTTTCCAACACCGTTATCCGCGACTACAGCGAGGATCTGATTTTTTCCGAAACGCTGGGCGAATGGCGTACGCATAACGGGGTGGATTTTGCCGCCGAAAAGGGCGCACAGGTGAAAGCGGTAGCGGACGGAACGATCAAGGCTATCGGTGAGGATCCCCTGTGGGGCGGCATGGTGGAGATCGACCACGGTGACAAGCTGATCTCCCGCTGCTATGGCGTCACCGCAAAAGACCTGAAAGTGGGTCAGACAGTAAAGGCGGGGCAGGGTATTGGTACCGTTTGCGACATTCCCTCGGAAATACTGGATGAGCCGCACCTTCATTTGGAAGTTTTGGTAAACGGCAACTATCAGAATCCC
>JAFVQV010000179.1 GCA_017504645.1 Clostridia bacterium
GTCGTTGATACTCGCAGCCGTGGTAAACAGGCGATTACGCCGTACCGGCTCATTTTCCTGTTTGATCTCCAAGGTGCTGAAATCGTAGGCCTTCACATAAGTGTCGTCCGCGTCATAGGAAAGACCCATGAACTGTACCGATCCTATTTCGCCGTCGACCTGTGCGGGCTGCGAGAGCGTAAACTTGACATAGTTGCCCAGTTTTTCGCCCTCGGCAGGCGTGTACAGGTAGGCCTCCCATGCTTCTATACCTCCCGCGGCAGCGGGAGTTTTGGCGCCGGGCAGCACACCCGCCGCGCTTTCCAACGCGATCTCGCGGTAGCCGTTTTCACAATCGACATCCGCCGTGTAGGCTTTTACCGTCGTATATTCCGTGGCGCCTTTCAGGAAGTTGAACTGCGCGGTGAAATCCGTCGCATTGGTAGTGCGGTATACCAGAGAACTGTCATAGGTTTCGGTAATGATCGGCTCGCGGATAAAATCGAATTGGTAAATACCAAAATACGATTTATCTATGCCTGCGGGCACCGTCACACTCACTTTGACATATCTTACATTTTGAGTTTCAAGGCCTGTTAAATCATCAAAACCATACACATAGGAACTGCAATATGTCGTTTCAACAGGGCCCTCAAAACGGCTATATGTCTCCACCGTTTCATAGTTACCATCAAGCGAATCACTGACCGAAATCGTCACCGTCGTTCCGGAAGCATATGAGTAATAATTAGCCAAATGAACTCTAAACTGCTTAATATCATACCCTAACGCATCGGAAGAAAATACGGCATCCATGGTTTTAGACGTAGTTGAACTATTGTAGTTATACCGCAATACATACGGATGCGATTCGGGAGTAAATCTTTGATAACTACTAGTAGTTGAATAATCCTTAATTTCCGTTCCACTTGACTGTTCCACAAGCAAGTCGTTAATATTCGTATCTCCAAAGGAAAACTCGTCTACAACATAATCGTCGTTCTTGCAAGTCCATTCTGCCTTGCTGAATGCGTGTACCCAAGTGGCGGGAGACGAGGCTTCGGGATATGTAAATACAAATTTCACATACCGCTCGTTGGCATTCAGCACCACATCGTCTGCCGGCTCATAGGTCGAAACATGGGCGTTGGCCAACAAGGTTCCTGAGGCATGCCAAGTCTTCTTTACAGAAATTTCGCGCCAACCTTCAGCATCCGTATAGTCCTCGGAAACCCACACCTGAACTTGATTGGTATCATTTTTACAGTTGTTGTCGGCCGTTACAAAATATAGTTTGAAGTGACTCATGTTGGTATCCATAGCCAACGTGGCACCAAAACCGGCATCTGTACAACCGTCTTTTAGGCGAATACCGTTACTACCAAACGCGGTCTTTCCTGCACTCCAACCGCTTGTGTACACAGTATTCGTAGCATACTCAACGATATTGAAACCCGGCGTAGCACTATTTTTATCAAACATATTGCCAACAAGAGTGAACTCAAAATTTTGGTCTTCGGGAACCGCATCGTACTCACGGGTAGGCTGCGGATCGTGACCGAATTCCACCTGCGTCACATTCATGTGCCAATTGGAAATTTCCGAGGTAATAGCACCCTGGAGATTCCACTCAAATTTGACATAACGGATATTTTCTGTTGTGATCGCGTCAGGATCGGCAAACTGGAAACGCAGATCTGCCGCCCAACTACTGATGTTGATGTTAGCGTTATCGCTTTCGGTGACCGTTTTTACCGCAACAGATTCCCAGGTGCCATCTTCGCCCGTTGCCGAAACAAATAACGAGGCATCGGTCCAGCTAAGCCCTGCCAGTTTGGTGTCAGGAGAATAGGAAACCTGTACGCGGAAATCCCGAATGTCGTAATTCAGCGACGCTGCATTAGAGGAAAATACCGCAGACAGCGTTCTACCGGGATCTGCCGCTTCGGCAATGGTTAATTTGCTCGTAAAGCGGATACCCGTATCGTACGGGTTCAGGGCGATATTGTTGTTCCCAGTAATAACAGCGTTGTCCCCCAAGGAGGTCACAATATCATCGATGTCTTTGTGATCGAAGGTGATGCGATCAAATTCCACATCACTTGCGCATGTCCATTCAACTTTACCAAAATGATAATTCCACTGTGTAAGAGCGGTACCATCCGTTTTGCTAAAGGTAAACTTCAAATACTGATCGTCGGAAAGGATAGCGTTGGCTGAAGTCGGCTCGCAAAGCAGCACCGGCACGCCTCCCAAAATTTCCCCGGCAGCATACGCTGTCTGCTTAACTTCCACAGAACGCCATCCTTCACTGCCGCCGTCAGCAGAATCAGACAGCCATACTTTCACAACGCAGTTAGTTGTATTGCCTGCAACAAAATAGAGCTTGAAATCCACCATATGATTCACAAGCTTTATGGTGGCGCCATAGGAGGTATCCGCCGCATTGCCATCGCCGCAAGCATTAATACCCTTTGTTGAGCTAAAGCAATGGAGCGCGTTGCCGCTGATACTCACATAATCGGAACCTTCATCCAAGGCAACTACTTCGCCGTTGGTAGCAGAATTACTCGAAATAACAAATCCACCCGCCGTCTGCTCGGGGCGGTTGATGCCCACACCGTAGCTACCGCCGACAGCGGTGGCTTTGTTGCCGCCATGGAAATCGACTTGTGCATTTTCGGAAGAGATGGCTCCCGATCCGTCTGTCAAATCAACGGTGTAAGAATTAGTGGTGGTATTGCCGGTCTCGGCCGCCGCAAACAGCGACAGGCCGCCCGTGCTCACCATCGTGATGACCATAACCATGGCCGAGGTAAAGGCTAACGCTCGTTTTTTCATGGTCATTGCTCTCCTTTAATCGAAACTTTATTTGGGCTGCAGGGCGCCGTAGAATTCCTTGGTAATGGCCTTGCCCTCGAAGTCCTTGCCGCCGTTGTTGGCGATCTTGGTGGCACCCGCCACTGCGTTCTTCAGTCGTACATTCAACGCCTTGTCGCGTCCGTCCAGTTTGGCGGGGATGCTGCCGGCGAAGGTCACCGTCTGCACCTTGGCATTGGCGTCGATCACATCTTTACCGTCGTTGTCCTTGACATTGGGTGCCATGACCGCGCCGGAATAAATGTTGTTGTTAAAGGTAAATTTCGTACCCAACAGCTTCCATTTGACGGTGATGCTGCTCTCTGCGTGGAAGATGTTGTTTTGGAAAGTAAAGCCGCTGATGCGTCCACCGCCGTTGAAGTTATCGGCATACACGGGGTAGCAGGTGCGCGCGTCGCCGCCCATATAGAAGGTGTTGTTATAGATCGCCGTGTCACGGCAGTCACCCGTCAGCATGAGCAGAGCGGGAAAGCCGTAGGATTTGGTGTACTCGCCGTAGTCGTTGATACTGATATTGTAGCGCACGATGTGACCGGTATGCTCGGGAGTCTTGCCGGCATCGTAGGCGCCTTCCTGAACCACGATGTTACACATCAGCAGGAAGCCCGCCACGTTATTGTGGCTGTAGTTATACTGGATGGTGGTGCGCTTGTTGGCGATATCGATGTTGTACGCCTCGCCGTCGATCTGACCGGATTTCAGATCCATGTAACCGACCTCGTTGTACTGGAGGACGGCGTCGTTGGTGTTGTGCACCCAGATACCGGCAGAGCCGGAATGCTTATTCTTGGGAGCTTGGTAACCACGGTAAAGTACGTTCTTCTCCAAAACGGGCTTATCCGCCGCGTATACCATGATACCGTCGCCGCCGATGGTGTCCAGACTATTGTTGCTGACCACCACGTTTTTGGCGGGATACCAGCCGTTACTGTCGTTCTTATACAAGCCCTCTTTACCCCAGCCGCCGGGACGGTAGCCCCAGTTGGTGGTGACATAGATGCCGCAACGGTTGATGTTTTTGATGGTGTTGCCGGTAATGGTCAAGCCATCGAACCAGGTGGGCTCGATGCCGCCCGCCATGGCGTAGATCGCCGCGGCGGCAAAGCTCATGTCGGTCATACCGGTGTTGATAGTATCGAACTCACAGTTCTTCACGGTGATGTTTTTCGCCGCGCCCGTAACGGGTGCCAGCAGATACAGACCGCAGGTGCCGTTGGGGTTGGTGATTGCCAGATCCTGGATCACGATGTGTACGGCCTTGACCGTCACCGCCGTGCCCTTACGGCCTTTCAGAACGGGCAGGTTGCCGGTGCCGTAGCTGCCGACGATGATCTCGTTGCCCTGTGCACCGGAGCCGTTGATGGTGAGCGAGCCGGAGAAGGTGCAGCCGCGCTTGAAGAGCAGCTTATCGCCGGGCTGGAAATACCGCTGCGATACCGCATACAGGGATTTCAGCGCTTTTTCAGGGCTCTTACCGTCGTTGTTGTCGCTGCCGCTCTTGGAGTCCACATAGAAAGTGGCAGGCTGACGGCCCTCGAAGAAGCGGTCCAGATTGTACATGTTGGCAATATCGTTGATGCGCACACGACCCACGTTGTGGCCGGAGGCATATGCCGTGGGAGGTACCACGATTTTCAGATAGGTGTATTTGGGATCGATGTTCTTCTTGGTGTATACCGTTTTATCCCATTGGGTGCTCAGGTCCAAGCTCTTGATCTCAACACCCTTGACCTCGGTCCAATTCTTGTTGTCGGTAGAAACATAGAAGGACAGTGTCTTCAGCTTTTCGATACCAAGTTTCTCGTTTTCGGTGTGACGGTAGGTGATGACCTCAAATTCCTCAACACGGTCGATCTTATAGGTCATCCAGGTGTCCTTGCTGTTGGCCACACCTGCAATCACACGGGATTGGTCGTTTTCGAAGAAGTAGTCGAACAGACCGTCGAATATGTACTGATTGCCGTGCTCAAAGGTCTTGTTCCAATCGTTCAGGTCGTCGTCGATGACTGGCACGCCGTTGTTGGCCTGACCGCCCGCGGTAGTACCTGCGGTACCGCCCTGCGATCCGCCGCCGTTAGTGGTGCCGGCATTGGTCACGGTGTTACCGGAAGCATCGGTTACGTTGTTGCCCGAGGCATCGGTCACAACGCTACTGGAGCCCTCACCGTCCGAAACCGTCGTGGAGCCGGTGTCGTCCTGCCCTGTCGTGGTGGTGCTGCCGCCGTCACCGTCGGTCTTTTTGCAACCGGGGACCAGCAGAATGCTGCACGCCATCAGAACCACCAGCAGTAAGGCTACCCATTTTTTCATCGTCTTTTCCTCCTTGTTATTATCATGCTTGTGTAAAAACGAGCAAAATGTTGGCACTTCCTCTTGATTTTCCAACTTTTTCCGAACGGATTTTTGGAGAAATCCCTTTTGGCAAAAAATAATTTTCACTTTTTTGCGCAAAACGAGTTGAAAAACGCCAAGAATTTTGTATAATAAGTTTATCACAAAC
>JAFVQV010000180.1 GCA_017504645.1 Clostridia bacterium
GGAAGCAAGGCTTCACTGTCGCCTTTATTTGCGTAAGTGACGATCAACCGTTGTGACGGTGCGGCGATGGCAGAATACGTGTAATATCGCTCTTGTGCAGCTTGATGATCGGCATCGTCGGCTATGGGCAGCCCTGCACGGATAAGACGACGGCGCTCGCGGTCAGTCAGCATGCCGCCCGCAATGGGATAAGCGGGAAAGATTCCCTCGTTGGCACCCAATACAATAACGGTCTTAGGGCTGGTGTAACGGATGCGATCAGCAGCACCGATATGAACGCCGTCTAAGGTCTGTGGGATAACGCCCAGGTCAGCGGAAGCCACCGCCAAGTGAAACAATTCCCGAAAGCGGGAAGAAGAAAGCCTGGTGTTTTGTAACGATGTTGCAAAGGTATTTAGTAGCTCGGTCACATGCTCCCACATACGGGATTGATGTTCTGCCAAGGCGGGTTCACCGCAAGTAAACAGCCGTGCCGCCTGAAAACGCACCATACGAGGAATGCGCAGTTCTTGTAAAAACTGCCATAGGGCTGTAGAAAATTCCTGTCCGTTGCGATTGCCGGACAAACGTGTTTGCAAACGCATTAACGGTTGTACCACGCGGCGACGCAGTGCGTTTAGATAGAATAAACGGTGCTCGGTTTTTTCGTCTATGGAATACCCAAGACCGTCGGGATGGTTAATAAAGGGTTCCTGCCACTGCTTGCCGCGGATGTTCCATACAAAGGCATAATTTTCCAATTGTGAGACAGAATACGCTGAGAATCCTGCCATACCGGTCTTACACAACCGCAGAATATCCGCACTGTCCCATCCGCCGGTCACTACCGCCAACGCGGACTCCACCAGTGTAACCAATGGCTGTGTCAGTACAGATTCCCGCTCGTCGGTATAGTAGGGAAGACCTTCGCGTTCCAGCGCGGTTTCCAGCATGCCGGCATAACTATCCAAATGACGGGCAACGATGGTAAAATCACGGCAATACCCGCCGTTTTCCCGCAGCAAGCGGCGGATGGTGCGGGCAGCATAACGACATTCCTCTAAGCGATCGCTGCAAGTGGTTACCCACACCGATTCGGCAGTCCCCTCATAGACAGGGGGGGCAGGCGTGTAGCATCCGGCTTCCAAAGCGAGCAGCGCGGGGTGGTCAGTGCGGTGATTTTCAGTCAAATGCCGTATTTTTGCCACCGAAACAGAGTGCTTGTATGCCATGTCACGCAAACGGGCACCGGTACGATTGGCGGAGAAAAAGCGATCAGTGGCCGGATCGGTGTTGTCAAAGGAGCGATCGGTACATAGTGTGACTGTGATGGAGGAGGCACGGATCAGTAACTGTTCCAACACGGCAAACTCCTGTCCCGTAAATCCATCAAACCCGTCTATAAAAATATGGGCATTGTCAAACAGATGACTTTCCGGCAACCGCTTTGCCAGAACCGTCAGATCGTCTAAGGGGTCGATCCTGTCTGCCTGTGCCACCAGTGCTTCGTAGGCGGTAAAAATCAACGATAAATCTTGGGTTTTAGAACGCAAAACGCCTTCAGGAAACAACGTTGCCGTCGCGGCAAGATCAGTAGAGGAAATGCCGCATTGCTTGCATTCCGCAAACATAGACAGTATGGATTCCAGATAGTCTGTATTCTCGCAATGTCGACGAAACACAGTGAGATGGTCGGAAACACCGGATAGCGCCTCACTCATTAACAGCATGGAAACGGTGTTATCCATCCGTTTTCCGGAAATGCCTCCGATTTCACGGAATACGGTTTCCGCCATGCGTGTAAAGCTTAAAACCTGTACGCGCTGTGATAATGAATCTCCCAAATCTGCCAGTAATTTTCGTTCATTTTCATAGGATGCCTGCTCCGGAACAAGGAGGAACAATCGCGCATCGTCATGATCCGTAAGCCGTCTCTTCATATCACTGTACAGTTCATAGGTCTTGCCGGAGCCGGAACGACCGATGATCAGTTGAAGCATGCGAAAACCTCCTTGTTTACATTTGATAAAAAATGGTGTAGACTATTTAAGGAAAGGAGTGGATGACGGTGAAACGTAGTGAGGATGACAAAGGCTTAATACTCTTTTTATTGGCACTGTCCGCGGTGTTTTTGATTGCTGTTTGTGCACTGAGTGTGGCAGACACGCCCAGTATAGCCCCGCTTTTATCCGAAACATTGCCTGTAACGACATATACCGTGGCCACGACTACCACCGCCTCCCACACCGATCAAACATCGATATTGATCAGTGTCAACACCGCCACAAAAGAGCAACTGATGGAGTTGCCCGGTATTGGCGAAGTATTAGCTGAGAATATTATTGAGTTTCGGGAGAAAAACGGTGGCATTTTTTACCTGGACGATCTGTTGGATGTGAAAGGGATTGGTGAAAAGAAGTTGGAAGAGATTCTTCCGTTCATCACTTTGTGACGGAGTGGTACAGGACATCCCATTCTTCGTCGGTTAATGAAAAGGTGCCTTTCAACTGCGCAGTTATAACGGCTTCGCGCTTCTCAATGAACGAGCGAATATACCGTATCTGCTGTGTCCACCGCGCCACCGACGGAGCACCGAATCGCTTGTACTGGCGGGGGATCTCGCTTTCGATCTCATCGGCTAACGAGTTAAAAATAGGCAGTAACCGTTCTTGGGATAAGGTCGTTTGCAACAGGCGGGCATAGGTTTCTAGGAAATCTGTGCGAAACTCTTCATTTTTAAGCAAGGCGGTAAATAACGGATAGTGATAGTTCTGATAAGTGGCGTACGCTGTTCCGTTATACAGTTGCTGCAAGAAGTTGCGTCCGGCATAATACGAGGTACACGCCCAGTCTGTATCAAAAACGATCCACTTCCATTTTCCGCCACGATTATCGCGGTAACAGGCAATGTTATTGATACAATCCCCGTTACCGAAAAAGGTTTGATATGCAAAATACTGCATCAAAGAATCGGCATCGATTTGTGAAAGCACATATTGATAATGCTCGTCCTTGGTAAGATCGTTTTTCTTGGCATAGGTGATAAGCGCTTGCAGGTCGGGATCCAGTTTGGTCGTACGGTCGTCCAACGCAGGATGCTGCACCAGCTGCACATTTTCGGCAGGAATTTCCGTGTACGAAGCGATAAAATCCTCGTTACGTTTTTCGCGCAGATAATAGAGTCCGTAATAGTTTCCGTTGATATATAACGCCACCGGCTGTGCAGACTGGATCAGTTGCCCGTCGGTGTTTTTTAGCGCCTGCGCCACAAATTCATCACGCAGCTTAGCGTCCTTCCAGTCTGAGCCGGAGGGGCGCAAAAGCAGATTATGGAATACCGTGACCTCGGAATCCTTAAAAAACGGATACTCGATTTCCGATTCGCCGGTAGTTTGGTTTAGGTTGAGAGAGAAGCCCTTTTGCACATTGGTGCGCGACCATCCACCCGCAATACGGAAGATGCTGTCAAAGTCTAATTCCTTGATACCGTCCTTGGTGAAATACTCGGCGTGAACGGTGGGCTGCAATGATTCATTTTTATAATTGGTCCACGCACCGTTCGCTCCAAATAACAAAGCGGGAGCGGCACTGATGCTTACCACCGGAATATCGTGTGGCGAATCTGTTAAATAAGTGTGAGTTACCGCATCACTGGGTAAATATCCGTCACGATAGGCAATCGCACGTAAAACGGTGGTTTTATTAAGCGTGATAACCGTACCGGCTGTATAGGGTACAGATTGTTCCGTGGGAACAGCGCCGTTGGTGGTGTAATACACGCGACATCCGTATGGTACAGAAATTGTAACCGCGTCACCGGAAGTCACATATCCGCCAATGCGGTCAATTACAGGTGCAGCAGCATAACCGGAAAGAGCAGCACTGTTTTTGGCAGCGGGGGTAGGCGTGCTGAAAAATCCGCGTGTTCGGCGATCGTTTTCAATGCGCCCACTGCTGATGCCGTATCGTTGTTTTCCGGTAGAAAAGCTGTCAGCGGTTACACCATCCGGCGTGATCAAGTATATCTCGTCGCCATTTCGGTTCAGCGAAAAAGGTGCGTGTAGTGCTCTTTCCTGAGCAACCGCATCTTTATCACAATATACCAGCAGATATTCCTGCGGCGCCAGCATAACAGCGCCGAAAGTAAATCCTTGTACAGCGGGATCTTCCGTCAACCGATATCCATTCAAATCAACAGCAGTATCGGTGGTGTTGTACAATTCAATCCAATCACAGGGATAGTCCGTATCGGTCGCACGGGAGACCGCACAAACCTCGTTGATCAGTACACCGGTAAACATGGCATCTTCCAGTCCCATGAGGGTGGGAGAACAAATGCCGGTGTTTAACGCACCGGGTGAAGCAACGGCAAACCAAACAGGTTCGCCGTTAGAATAGCCATAGGAACGGTCGGCGGGAGATTCCGGCACGGTCAGTGAAGAAACCATGGTGCGCGGCCCGGAAAACAGATAGAGGGATTCTGCCCCGTTTTTCAAAGAAAAGGATGTATGATAGGGCCTTGTTTCGGTACTGTCACCGGTTAAAAATACCACAACGCTCTCACCGGCAGGCAGAACCTCGTTAGGAAAGGTATAGCGGTCGGGACGTTCGGGGTCGTCCGTTAAGCGCAGATCGGATAGATCGATAGGCAGGCTGCTATGGTTGGTGATCTCCGCCCAACTGTAATACGCACCGTCCTCATCGGGGTAAGCGGAAAGGTTTTCCACCATTACCTCACTGATCTCCAAATGGTTTAATGGAAGTGCGTCGGGATTGGCAGGACCGAGACACAACGAACCGATGAGTAAGGCCAGAATTGCCGCAGAGGATAAGAATAGCGGCCAAAAAGCGCGTTTCGCTTGTTTCATTGTGACACCTCCATAAGTGAATCACTATTCACATAGCCGGGGGTGGGATAGCGACAAGGCACATATCCGTTGTCAGTATATACGTGGGAACGGTTTTGCTCGGTAGCGGTATAGTTGACGCCGGAGCAAAATTCTCCGTTCGGCGTATACAAGCCAAGGAAGCTGTCGCTTTCGCCCAACTTAAAATTGGTGTGGAATTCGCCTCCGCTTGTCAGGACATTTCGTCCGGAACAGCGCACCACGAGATATCCGCCGGCAGGGATACTTGTTTCGGCGGGGAATTGCCATTTATCCGCCGAGCTGCGGGAATCCGTCAAGGTGTATCCGCACAGATCAATGTCACGATCGGAAAAATTGTACAACTCGATCCAGTCGCTGTAATCGCCGCTTTCATCATACAGCACAGACCGATTGCGTGACATATACTCATTGATGCGCAGACCGTGTTCCAGGACGGTGTTTTCCTTTCCAAGCAGCATACCGTTTACATTGTTGAC
>JAFVQV010000024.1 GCA_017504645.1 Clostridia bacterium
AATGAAGCGACCGTATGGCTTAAGCCGCAGTGAACTGAAACGCAGTATCCCATATTATGTGTTGCTGGGCCCGTTTCTGCTGGTATTTATCATTTTTATGCTGTTGCCGGTACTGTCGGCAATGGTGCTGAGCTTTACCGATTTCAACATGGTCCAGACCCCCAATTGGGTGGGACTGACCAACTATGTTCGCCTGTTCACAGACGACGAGGTCTTTATGATCGCCCTGCGCAACACCATGGTGTACGCGTTGGTGACCGGTCCTGTGGGTTTTATCCTCAGCTTTGTGGTAGCATGGCTCATCAACGAATTGAGCCGTGGCGTGCGCACCGTTATCACCCTGTTGGTGTACGCACCGTCCTTGGCGGGCAATGTGTATTTCATCTGGCAATACCTGTTTTCCTCGGACAGTGCCGGTTTCCTGAACAATTTGCTGATCCAGTTGGGCATCATTCAGGATCCCATTTTGTGGCTGACCGATACCCAATATAACTTCGGTGTGGTGATGGTAGTCATCATCTGGCTGAGCTTCGGTACCGGCTTTTTGTCCTTTGTGGCAGGCTTGCAGGCGTTGGATAAGACGTTCTATGAAGCTGCCGCGTTGGATGGTTTGCGCAACCGCTGGCAAGAGCTGTATTACGTGACCTTCCCGCAGATGGGGCCTCAGCTGCTGTTCGGCGCGGTCATGTCCATTTCCAGTGCGTTCTCTGTGGGCTATCACAACAAGGCCCTGACCGGTTTCCCCAGCACGGAATATTCCACGCATACCATTCTGCTGCATTCCATGGACTATGCGGATAACCGTTATGAATTGGGCTATTCCTCCGCGATCTCCGTCGTGCTGTTTGCGATGATGATCTTATCGTGGGTATTGATCCAAAAGGTACTTAAGAAATTCAACGATTGATCCGGCGGAATATTACCGGAACACAACGAGAGAGTAAGGTTGGTGGACATGAAAGTGAAAGGAAGCCTGTGGCATCGACTGGCAGTTGGCTACCGCGTGAAGAAAAAGGTACGATTGTCACGCTCAGCAGGAGGCACCCTGGGTATCTTCCTGTTTTTGGCGCTGGTCAGTGTGTTTATGGCATTGCCGCTGGTATATTCGGTGATCCAATCGTTGAAACCGTTGGAAGAGATATTCGCGTATCCCCCCCGGTTCTTTGTATATAACCCCACGCTGGACAATTTCCGTCAGGTCCTCGCCTTGACGGATAATCTGTGGGTATCGTTTTCCCGTTATTTATTCAACAGCATTTTTGTTACCATCGTCGGTACGGTGCTGTATGTGATCTTGTCCTCTATGGCGGCGTACCCGTTGGCGAAAGCTCGCTTCTTCGGCAGTAAATTCTGTAACATGCTGTTCCAGTGGACTCTGTTGTTTACAGCAGAGGTCACCGCTATCGCCAAATACCTGATCGTGGCAAAGCTCGGTCTGGTGGATACCTACTGGGCGATCATTTTTCCGTATCTGTCCTCCACTATGGGTGTATTCCTGATGCGCCAGTTTATCGTGGCCTCCATTCCGGATTCTACGCTGGAGGCGGCACGGATCGACGGTGCCAGCGAGTATTCCATCTTTTTCCGTATCGTGTTGCCCAGCGTACGTCCCGCGTGGATGACGTTGATGATCTTCGCGTTTAAGGATCTGTGGAATGCGGGTACCTCGGCCGAATACATATACAGTGAAAACCTCAAAGGCCTTAACGCAGTCATGACACAGATCTCGACGGGCGGTATTGGTCGTACAGGCCCTGCCTGCGCGGTTGCTGTGCTGATGATGATCCCGCCTATTGCGGTGTTCATCTATTCGCAGAGTTCCGTCATGGAAACCATGACGCATTCCGGCTTGAAGTGAGGAGCGATCATGAAAAAGAAAATGCTGAGTGCGGCGGCAGCGGTGCTGATACTGCTGACCACCTTGATGCTCCCCGTAGGGGCAAAATCCGTTACATACGCGCCGTATGACGGATATGAATATAACGATTATAATGAATCTACGGCGGCACCTATTGGTTATTTGGCAGATACGGTGTATGACAGTGCAGCCATGGGGTTGGAAAGTAGCCTGTACGAGCCGACGGATATGATCTATGTGGATGGTGCCTTGTACATATTGGACGGTGGCAACGGTCGCATTGTTGAACTGGACGGCAAAACCATGCAGATCCGCACCGTTTATGGTGAATTCAAAACCGCAAGCGGCGAAGTAAAGGATATTACCGGCGCCCGCGGTATGACGCTGGATGTGGATGGTACGCATTTTTACATCGCCAATTCTGAGCAGTGTGAAGTGCTCAAGGTGACGCGCGATGGCACCGTGGTTCAGGTGATTACCCGTCCCGATCACGCCTTGTTGGACACAGAGGCACAATTCTTGGCAACCAAGGTGGTTGTGGACCAGAAAAATCGCCTGTACGTGTTGGTTGAAAGCATCAACATGGGCGCCTTTGTATACGACGCCAATGGTGAATTTTTACATTTTTTCGGTAGCAATCCCATCGTTGCGACCGGTGAGATCATTAAAAATTATTTTTGGAAGCGGTTTATGACCAAGGAGGCGCGACAAGGTCTTGCCCGTGTTACACCCACCACTTTCGAAAATTTTGATATTGACCAATACGGTTTTCTGTATACCGTGACCGGCAATAACAGTGTGGTGGCGCAATCCGGTTTGGTTCGCCGCCTGAACTATAAGGGCTCCGATATCTTGACGAACGATATCGTATTTGGCGATGTAGAATGGGACCGTGTATACGGTGCCGAATCTCTGACCACCTCTTTTGCCGATGTCGATATCGACAGTGAAGGCTATATCAATCTACTGGATGAAGGTCGTGGCCGTGTCTTCCAATACACCACCGACGGTAAGCTCATTGCCGAATTCGGCACTTACAGTGAACAGGTGGGTGGATTCAGCGAAGCGGTTGCCATTGAAACCATCGGCGATCGCGTATATGTGCTGGATTCCGGAAAAAAATCTGTCATTTCGTTCCGTCCTACAGAATATGGCGCGGCACTGCGGGAGGCATTTAAGCTACTTAGCAGCACCGAAACGGAAAAAGCCTACGAGGTGTGGATGAGTATTCTGAAAAAGAATACCAATAGCCAGTATCCCTACTACGGTATCGGCATGGTGTACGATGCACAGGGTCGGTACAAGGAAGCTATGGAATATTTCAAATTGGCGGGTGCTCATGTGGAATATTCTAAAGCTTTGCGCGAGTACCGCATCGAGTTTATCAACACTCATTATTTGTGGCTGATTTTGGGTGTAGCCGTTTTGGTTGCTTTGGTGGTATTCATCGCCCGATTTATCAAAAAGAGAACTGCAATCGTTCACGGAACAGCGTTCTCCGCGTTGGAAACAAAATATATGTTCCCAGTTTATACTTGTATGCATCCATCGGATGGTTTCGAGCAGTTCAAGACCCGTAAGATCTATTCTATGCGGATGTCGGCGCTGTTCGTGGTGTTGTGGTTTTTCCTGTCGACGATGGCATTTTTCTACACCGGCTACAGTTTTAATAAGAATCGCGCCATGGACTATCAGTTCCTGACAACGCTGTTCATGACCGTTGGCTTGTTCGTCCTGTTCGTAGTAGCGAACTGGTCGGTATGCACGCTGATGAACGGTAAAGGTTCGCTGAAAGAGATCACCGCCACTTGTGCCTATGCACTGGTACCGTATTTGATCTCCATTTTGATCCGTGTGCTGCTGTCCAATGTGCTGACTGTAGAGGAATCCGCGTTCTTAACGCTAATTAACCTGATCGGCCTGCTGTGGAGCTTGCTGATCTTATTCATCGGTTTGCAGTCTATTCACCAGTATAGCTTCTGGGGAACCATTGGATCGGTTCTGCTGACACTGCTGGGCATGGCAATCATTTGTTTCTTACTCGTATTGTTCTACACACTGGTACAGCAGGCGATCAACTTCATCCGTTCTATCGGAATGGAACTTTCGCTGCGATGATAGAAGCGTGGGAAATGTCCCAGGGAGGGATAAGAGTGAAAAAGAAGATAGCAGCGCTGGTATCGGCCATGTTGCTCCTGTTGTCAACAGGAGTGATCGCGTTCGCCGAGGCACCGACTGAGGAAACTGAGCAGTCAAAGCCGGTGATTATGGGCGTAGAGGAGGACACGGAAGACATCTACCTCACCACCTATGAAGAGGTGGCGTCCAACAGTGATAGCATTCTGTATGCGGATATGCAAAAGGGTCATTTCGCGCTACAGGATAAAAGCAACGGTCATATTTGGTACAGCACTCCCAACGATTCCTTAACCGACAACATTACCATCGGCTCGGATAAGTGGGGGTTGCGTTCGCAACTAATCGTGCGTTATTTATTTGAAGAAGATGTACTGAAGGCGGTTGCTCCGTCCGAAACTAACAGCCAGCTCAGTTGTATTGAAGAGGGCTCTGTCACTGTTAAAAAGATCCCGAACGGTATTCGAGTAGACTACTACTTTGGTGATTTGGGAGTTACCATCCCGGCGGAATACTGCCTACAGGGTGATTCGCTGTCCGCGAAGATTCTGTTGGACGAGATCGACGAAGGGGACGGCTGTTTGATCACCGATATTAATTTGCTGCCCTCGTTTGGTGCCGGCAACGCTCAGGCCGAGGGTCAGCTTCTGGTTCCTGACGGCTGCGGTGCGCTGATCAACTTTAACAACGGCCGCGACCGCCTCGCTTACGAATCGATGATCTACGGCGAAGATCTCATCGAAACACCGGAACTTAAAACCACCAAAACCGAGGCGGTCCGCCTTCCGGTTTTTGCTACCCTGATGGATAACGCCGCCCTAATGGGTATTGTAAAGCAAGGGGATGGCAGTGCCTCTATCCGTGCGGTCAACGGCAACGAAAACCGTGGTTATAACGCGGTAAGCACGGTTTGTCACCTGCGCTCGCTGGAGCATTTAACTATGTTCGAGAAAAAGGGGAACAGCGTGGTCGGCAGATTGACAGCGTGGCCCGAGGGTGCTGAAGAGTACGAGGTGGTATATACACCCCTGAAAGGTGAAGAGGCTACCTATGTAGGTGTGGCGGAAAAATACCGCAATTACCTGATCGAAGAAAAAGGTCTCATCGCCAAGGTACAGCAGCCATCTCTGTCTGTGGACATTTACGGCGGCGTGGATGTCAAAGCTACCTTCTTGGGCTTCGAATACAGCAAGATCGAAAAACTGACTACCTTTTCACAGGCGCAGACCTTCCTGGAAAAACTGTATGCGGCAGTGAATATGCCGCTTTCGGTACGGTATTTGGGCTGGAGTGGCGACGGTATACTCAATAAAAAAACTCCCGCCAAAGCTACCGCCATGAAGAAATTGGGCGGACAGAAGGCGTTTACGTCTCTTGCAGAGTTTCTGAAAGGTACTGACAGTGTGCTGTATACGGATGTGGATCTGATGCAGTTCCGCAAGGGCAGCGAAAAGCGCGCCATCAAAAACGTTTTTAACGAAACGGTAGAACAGACCGAGCGTCTCCGTTCCGTGTTTACCATCCGACTGGGCTTAGATGCCGTGAAGTTTATAACACCGCAAGATCTGTACGGCAAAGCCGAAACCTATCTGGAAAGCGTGAAACGGCAGGGACTTACTCATGTTTCTCTGTCCACCATCGGCAACCTCGTTTATTCCAACAATTCTGCCAAGAACGGATTTCATCGCTACTTCTTTACAGGCGAAATGGAAAAGATCCTAAAGCTCTACCACGAAGCCGGCCTTTCCCTGTCGGTAGAAAACGGTAACGCCTATGCTGCCGTATATGTGGATCGCATTTATGATGCTCCCACCGTTACCAGCGGTTACGACATCTTCGATGAAGAGATCCCGTTCTATCAGATCGTGTTCCACGGTTATGTTACCATGACTACCACGCCCATGGCACAAGCCATGGAGGCGAGTTCCAATATTTTGAAAACCGTCGAAAGCGGCAGCGAATTACTGTATGGCGGCATGTATGCTCAGAGCTCGGTGGTTACCGGCACCCGTTACGATTACCTGTACAGCACAGAATTTTCTCTGTGGGAAAACGAGGCTGTGGCAACCGCAACGCGATATCGTGATCTGCTGAATACCGTTTACGATGAAACCATCACCGGTCATCGTGCGGTGGCAGTCAATGTGATGGAAACCACCTTCTCCGACGGCACTCGCGTATTGGTAAACTATACCGAGGAAGCGGTAACGATAGACGGCGTGACCGTAAATGCCGGTGATTACGCGGTGATGGAAGGGGTGACGGAATGAAACACAGACGCATGAGCCTAACAACGCGGTTGTCATGGACCGGTTTTGGTTTCGTAACCCCCTTTGTGATCGGTTTTCTGTTTTTCTTCCTAAAGCCCTTGTGGCAGTCTATCACCTTTATATTCAATAAAGTTGATGTGACCCTGGAAGGCTATCAGCTCACCTTCACCGGCTGGGAAAATCTCGAATATGTTTTACGAAAAGACGCCACTTTCTCTACCAATCTGATAGAAAGTGTGACGAACCTGTTATGGCAGGTGCCTGTTATCGTGGTATTCGCTTTGTTTTTTGCCATCATCATCAATCAGAAGTTCCGCGGCCGTGTGGTCGTCCGCGCTGTCTTCTTCCTGCCGGTTATCATTGCCTCCAGTTTGGTTATGGATATTATTCGCAGTGACGCGGCGGCAGGTAGTGCCTTGGCGGGAGAGGTCGTGGCAGGTGGTACCGTTTCTCAGAGTGATGCCCTGCAAGATCTGCTGACCAACTCAGGTCTCAGTAGTGACTTTATCAAGGCTATTACCACCGTGACCGATAGCCTGTTCGACCTGACTTGGCGTACGGGCGTGCAAATGATCATCTTCCTGGCAGGTTTGCAGAGCATTCCAACCACGCTGTACGAAGCCTCCGCCATTGAAGGCGCTACGGCTTGGGAAAGCTTTTGGAAGATCACGCTTCCCATGCTCACGCCTATCATGTTGCTGAACTTGGTGTATACCATCGTGGATAACTTTACCGATACCGGCAATAAGGTCATGGTACAGGTGATGGATAATAACCGTTTAGTGCGTTATGGCTGGACGGCGGCGATGTCGTGGATATACTTCCTCATCATTGCCGTAGTGCTGATGGTTGTGTTCTTCATCTTTCGTATGATCGAGCGTAATAACGGACGCTCTAAGTATTGACGAAGGGAGGGGAAGCAATATGCCATCTATTTTCAACAGCGAAACAAAACGCAGATCCCTCCGTAACAAAAAGGTGATACGCGACCGCGCTATCGGTGCGGTCATATGGGTGCTGCGCTGGGTGTTTATCCTGGCACTGTCGTACCTGTTTGTGTATCCGCTTTTGTTCATGCTTTCCACCTCGATCATGGATCCCTCCTCGGTCAATGACCCCAGTGTTATCCTGATCCCAAAAAAGTTCTCCCTCCAAAGCATTTCCGAAATGGTGGAGCTTCTCAAATATTGGGATTCCGCTCTGCTTACCCTGAGCATCGCCGTCAGCAGTACACTGGCAGCGCTGGTTTCCTGCTCCATGGTTGGATATGGATTCTCACGCTTCGATTTTAAAGGGAAGAATCTTTTGTTCATCTTGGTGGTGCTCACCATTATCGTTCCGCCGCAGACTATCCTGCCGTCCATGACGCTGAATTTCCAGTTTTTCGATTTCGGCGGTATCCTGTCGCTTGTTCCGGGTGCTCAGCCGGTGAACCTGCTCAATACGGTGTGGACTTTTGTTCTTCCGTCCCTGTTTGCTACAGGCTTGCGTTCGGGCGTGTTCATCTTCATTTTCCGTCAGTTCTTCTTGGGATTGCCCAAGGACTTGGAAGAAGCTGCCCGCATTGACGGCTGCGGTGCCATTCGCACCTATGTACAGATCATTATTCCGTTGGCGGTTCCGGCGTTTATCACCGTGACCCTGTTCTCCTTCATTTGGCACTGGAACGATCTGTATTCCTCCACTATGTACTTTACCGGCGATGTGCGTCCCATGATGCCCACGCTGAACGATTTGGATGCGCTGCTGCAGCGCAATATGGGAACCTCCGCCTACGCGGCGCGTACCTATAAGGCGGCGGCACCCCTGCTTACCATCATTCCTCCGCTGGTGCTGTACATCTTTACGCAAAAGTACTTTACCGAAAGCATCGAGCGCTCCGGCATCGTCGGATGATCTCGGTACGCACGCACTTCGCACCCTGCGGTGTGTGATTTATATACAAGCATATCCTTTTCAATTCAAAACGAAAGGAAGAAAACAGTATGAGAAACAGCGCAATCCTTCGCCGTGTATCGGCTGTGCTGGCGGTCACAGCCATGCTGGCAACCGTACTCATCCCCAATCTTATGTTGCCCGTAGCGGCAGAAGCCACCGGAACGACGAATTTGATCGCGAACGCCGCCGATGTCAATGTTTATCGAGTGGCACATGCGTTTGATTACGCCACTACTACCTCGGTTCCGGATTACACCAACACCACCGAGTTTGGTTTGGGCGGTTCCGGTAGTGATACCAGCGGCAAGTTCAACCAATATCAGAGTGATGATGTGCAAGCAAAATGGGAAGCTGCTTTGTACGATGGCGATACAAATACAACGCCTTATAAGCAAGCGCAAGCAAATCAGTGGTATACCGGTATTGCTTCTTCTTCTGCGGGAAGCTCGACCATCACCGATTATCGAAAGGGTCTCATGTATGATTTAGGCGGTTATTACGATCTTGTTAAAATCACCTTGTCCTGGGGCAGCGATCAGCGCGTTGCTGAGATCTTTTCTGTGTATGCCGGCAATGTGCCGGACAAGAGCATTTTAGGGAATTGCGTAGGTGTAGGAACTACCTCCTCTAATACAGCACAAAGTGTCAGCGTCAATCTGAGCGGTATTGCTCGTTATGTGTTGATTATGTTCGATAAGCAGACGACGGATACCGGTAGTACGGCATACGATGCCGGTGTCCTTGATGGTAGTATTGCTGTAACCGAGATTTGCCTGGAAGGCAGATCGGTTGAGGTTAAGTCCGACTTGATTAGCAAGGCAGCCGGTGTACAGTTGTATGAAATCAAGCATCAGTTAGATTGGTCGGAATTTGAAGAGGGACCGGATTATAGTAATACCGCAGATTTTCGAGTAATGCCCCAAGGCTCCTATGGTGCAGCAGGCTCTTTTTGGCCCAACAACTGGAATAATCTTTCCGCTGATGCCCGTGCAACTGCGCAAGCAAATGCGGTTGCTGCTCTGTATGATACGGTAAAAAATGTTTTGCCGTTTTACAATGCTTATAATAGCTCGAGCCATACAGGCATTGGTGGTGCTCCTACCGGCACGGCGTGGACAAATGTTACAGACTCTTCTTCGTCCAATTTTAAGCCTTCACAGTACCGCTATGCTTTAATGTATGATTTGGGCGGCTATTATAATTTAGCCAACATTACGCTTTCTATGGCAAACCGAGACATTTATGCATATTCGGTATATGCGGGCTCCGTAAATGACAAAACGATTTTGAACAACCGTATCGGCCGTGGTGCCCGTACCAGTGGTAAGGATGATTTTGCTGTCACTTTGAACGGTATGGGCCGGTATGTCCTCATTGTATTTGAATATAACTCTACTGACCCCGGTATTAATACGGATGACAAGTGGCTGACTACAGCTACTAAGGATACAGTCGAGCGTGGCGCAACTGCCGGTCAATATACTACCGATGGCAGCATTTTTGTAACCGAAATTGTGTTGGAGGGTGTACAAGTTGCTGTTGAAACGGATTTGATCGCCGGCGCCGTAGATGCGAAACTGTATGAGATCGAGCACGCTTTGAACTGGCAGGATGCTACTCCTGATTACAGCAACGACGAAATGCGCTTGGCTGTTACTTCCAATCAGCGCGGTGACGTGTTCGGCCAAGTATGGCCCGGAAACGGTGCTACACAGGCACAGGTGCAGGAAGCTGCTTTGAGAGCTTTGTACGACGGCGATAAAACCACGATGCCCATCAAAGCGCTGAATACAAGTGAAACGACCTATGTGCAATACGATGAGGGCTTTGGTAGTATGAAAAGTGCTCCCGCAGAGTGGATCAATGGAGTGTCTCATTCGTGGCCCGCTTGGACAACCATAAAGAATGCGGTCGATGCCGATGCAGCATGTGGCCGCAATTCTATGGAAATGAAATCTGCGCACTATCGTAACGCTTTAATGTACGATTTGGGCGGCTATTACGAATTGACCGACATCACCCTTTCCATGTATAGCCGTACCGTTTTTGGCTATTCGGTGTATGCAGGTAATACCATGGATCAAAGCATCCTCAGCAATTGCATCGGTCGTGGTTCGCGTACCAACGGCACAGGCGATTTTGCTGTGGGTCTGAACGGTGAAGGCCGTTATGTTCTCATCGTATTCGATTTCCTGTCCACCGACCCCGGTTTGTCTACCGACGATTATTGGACGGATAGCGATACCAAGGATACTGTAAATCGTGGTATTGCTGCCGGTCAATATGTCACGACCGGCGACATTTGGGTCACCGAAATTGCTTTGTCCGGCGCACCTAAATTGGTAGTTGCAGACGAGAGCAAAGGTAAGGTTACTATCGACAGTCTGGACGACGGCACCGTGACCGTCACCGCTGCTGCCGAAGGCAAAGTGCTGGCGGCCAACGGCTTGACCTATACCGTCGGCGACAAGACCTATCCCATCGTTATCCGTAAGGATGCGTTTATCGACAATGCGTTTAACGCGGATGGCGAAACCAACACCTCCACCTTTACATTTAAACTGCCCGATACTACCGAAGCGGTGACTGTGTCTGCAGCCTTTACGGATGGTAACGCTGCCAACCTGGGCGTCATCGGTGTTAGCGTCAATCCTACGGCAGACGCCGATAACAAGATCAAGATGCGGTTCCGTTCCCGTGTGTACAAGTCCTACACCGACGGCGAAACCACCTATACGGTCAAGGAGATGGGTACCCTCCTCTTGAACACATCCACGAATGATGCCGTGGCCGTTCTGGAGTCGCTGAAAGCAGAGGAGCCCACCTATGCTGATAGTGCTCGCCTTGTGAAAACGACTCAGCTGTATGACCGTTGTGATGCTTACTACGAGTATGTATGTCAGCTCCGTTTTGCCGCAGAGGGTAGTACTAACCTCGACAAAGATTACTATGCCTATGCGTATGCCATCTATGTGGATGCAGAGGGGAACGAAGTTCCGGTCTGCTCTGCTGTTC